>CAYLYS010000022.1:0-36415 GCA_964388175.1 uncultured Chromatiales bacterium
CCAGCCGCTGGCCTACAACAAGGACAACCAGGAGGACAAGGAGCCGCTGTTCGACACCGTCGACACCGTGCTCGCCTGCCTCACCGTTTTCGCCGGCATGCTGCAGCACATGCGCCTCAAGCCCGCGCAGATGCTGCAGGCGGCGCGCCGCGGCCACGCCACCGCCACCGACCTGGCCGACTACCTGGTGCGCAAGGGCGTGCCGTTCCGCGATGCGCACGCCATCGTCGGCAAGGCGGTGCGCAGCGCCATCGACGAGAACCGCGATCTCGCCGAACTGCCGCTGGAGCGGCTGCGCGAGTTTTCCTCCGCCATCGAGGCCGATGTCTACACCGTACTGAGCCTGGAAGGCTCGGTCGCCGCGCGCAATCACCTCGGCGGCACCGCACCCGAACAGGTGCGCGCCGCCGTCGCGCGCGCCCGCCAGCGCCTGCGCCCGGCCTGATCCCATCCCGGGCGCGCCCCTCGCGCCCCCGTCATTCCCTCTCGCAGCCCCTGCGCCAGCGGCCCTCGCCCGGCGGGCGGAGCCGCATCGCGCAGCCTCCAGCTTTGCCGTCCTGCGCCGATATATTTCCCGCGTCTCAAGACATCAGCCCAGTACCTATACCGACGGAACATACCTTGTCCGATCTCAACGCCGTCAAGCAACGCTTCCTCACGCTCAACCGCGACCGCCTCACCCGCATGCGCGACAGTCTGCGCGCGCGGCAGCGTGACGTCATCGACCTGCTGCCCCTGCTGTTCCACGTCAACCACTCGGCCATGCCCGGCTATGTTTCCGAGCACACACCGGTGGGCATTTCCGACTACACGCCCGGCAGCCGCATGGTCGAAACGCTGATCCGCATCATTCCCGGCGTGGAGTACAAACGGCGCGCGCTGGCGCGCTATGACATCCATGCCATGTTCCTGATGGGCAGCAGCGGCACCATCGCGCATTCCTCCAAGAGCGATTTCGACATCTGGCTGTGCCACAGCCCGACGCTGTCGATGATGCAGATCGCCGATCTGCAGGAGAAAGCGCAGGCGATAGAGAAGTGGGCCGCCGGTTTCGATCTCGAAGTGCATTTCTTTCTGATGAACGCCGAGCAATTCCGCCGGGGCATGGGCGTCGAACTGTCGCATGAAAGCAGCGGCAGCGCGCAGCATCATCTCCTGCTCGACGAGTTCTATCGCACCGGCCTGCTGCTCGCCGGCCGTTATCCGATCTGGTGGCTGGTGCCGCCGGAGGAAGAGGCGCGCTACGAGGAATGCGCCCAGCGCCTGCTGCGCGAGGGCGTGGTGCGCGTCAATGAAACCATCGATTTCGGCGGACTGCCGCGCGCGCCGGCGGAGGAATTCTTCGGCGCCTCGCTGTGGCAGCTCTACAAGAGCATCGATTCGCCCTACAAGGCGGCGCTGAAACTGATGCTGATGGAGGCGTATGCCGCCGAGTATCCCCAGGTCGACCTGCTCTCGCTGCGCTTCAAGCGCGCGGTGCACCAGGGCCATGTCGATCTCACGCGCCTCGATCCCTATGTCATGCTCTACCGCAAGATCGAGGAATACCTGCAGGGACAGAGCGACGACGACCGCCTCGCGCTGCTGCGGCGCTGCCTTTATTTCAAGGTCAACGAATTCCCCAACCGCAGCGACGCCTTCGCCAGCGAGAACTGGTGTGACGAGATCATGAACGATCTGGTGCGGGAATGGGAGTGGAACGACGGCTATCTGCACGTGCTCGATACGCGCCGGCGCTGGAAGATCCACCAGGTGCTGGAAGAGCGCAAGAGCCTGGTGCGCGCGCTGACGCAGAGCTATCACGCGCTGTCGCGCTTCGCGCGCGTGCAGAACGTGCTCGCCAAGATCAACCAGAACGATCTCAACATCCTCGGCCGCAAGCTCTATGCCGCTTTCGAACGCAAGGCCGGCAAGGTCGACATCGTCAACCGCGGCATTTCCGAGGACGTCTGGGAAAGCCATCTCTCCATTCATCAGGCCGGCGGACGCGATCGCAGCGGCTGGACGCTCTACCGCGGCATCGTGTCCGCGGAGGAGACCGAGCACAACCGCCCGCTCAAGCGCAGCCGCAGCGTGATCGAACTGCTGGCCTGGGGTTACCTCAATCAGCTCATCGACGAGCGCACCACGTTCTCGCTCTACACGCGCGACAGCGCGCTGTCGATGAGCGAGGTCCGCGGCCTGATGCGCGCGCTGGAACAGTTTCTGCCCGGATCCCATCTGGAGCCCGCCGGCTTCGACATGCTGGCGCAGCCGCCGTCGCTGCAGCGCACCGCGCTGTTCATCAACGTCGGCGCGCGCGCGGAGAACATGCGCACCCGCGAGGGCAAGCAGCTCACCAGCGACAAGACCGACGCCCTCAGCTACGGCGGCGTGTGCGAAAACCAGGTGGTTTCGCTCGACCATCTCATGCTGACGAGCTGGCAGGAAGTGCTGTCGTTCACTTTCGAAAACGAGAGCGGCGTATTCGACTGCCTCGCCGCCTACCTGCGCTGGGCGCCTTCGCCGGGGCGGCGGCCGCCGCCGGTGAAAGCCTTCTGCTATTCGTCGCCGCAGAGCATGTCCGCGGTACGGCGCATCGAGGAACTCTTCGCCGACGTCGCCGATTGCTACTACAGCGACGATCCGCACCGCGCATCGACGCGCTACGTGGTTCTGGTCGGACAGAAGTACTACGTGCTGCGCTTCGAGGAGGGACAGCTCACGCACAAGCGCCTGGAGTCGCACAACGATCTGCTCAAATACCTGTCGGAGCCGGTCGGCGCCTACAGCCCGGTGGTGATCGACCGTCACGCGCTCACGCACGACATCCTGCCGCTGATCTACCGCAACAACAAACCGGGCGTGATCCAGATCTACTGCGTGGACGAGAACCAGTCGGTCTATATGTATTTCCTCGACGAGCGCGGCTCGCTGTTCTATCGCCGCGCCCCCCGGGTCGAGATGCACATGCTGGTGCGGCAGTACCGGCATTTCCTGGCGGCGGTGGCGGCGCGGCAGAACATGCAGTCCGTGGCCGGTCAAGGCAGCGCCGTGACGATCGAGGTCTACCAGGGCTACAAGCGCTACCACGGCAAGAGCGTGCTTGCCTCCTACCAGGAGGAACCGGAGGAAAACGACTACGGCGCGCTCGCGATCCAGGTCATCACCAGCGTCAGCGACAAGGGCAGGGCGGCGTTCACCATCTACATCGACGACCGCGAGTTCTCCTCGATCGAATTCGGCGATGCGCTCTATCGCCGCGCGGCGGAGTACATCCTCTCGCGCCGCAAGAGCGGCCAGCGCTATCCCATCCACATCACCGACATCGATCTCGCCCATCCGCTGGTGGGCGCGAAATCGTCCGATCAGCTGCAATCGGTGCACTACCTGGAATACAAGCGCCAGATCGAGGACCGCCTCAACAGTGCGCTCGCCGCCCTCAGCGACAGCTATGCCGCGCGCATGAGCTCGTGAGCGCGCGCGATTTTACTGCCATACCATCTTTCTGTAAGCTTGCGGCATGAAACGACGCCAACTCATCGCCGGCCTCGGCGCGGGCACGATCGCGGCGGGCGCGGGTCTCGCCGGCAGCGCCCACGCCCAGGATGCCAAACGCTTCAACTGGCGCCTGGTAACCACCTGGCCGCCGAACTTCCCCATTTTCCAGGACATCGTGCGCCGCTTCGCCGAGGATGTGCGCCGCCTCAGCGGACGCCGCCTCAACATCCAGGTCTTCGCCGGCGGTGAACTGGTGCCGCCGCTGCAGACCTTCGATGCGGTCTCCCAGGGCACGGTGGAAATGGGACACGGCGCCGCCTACTACTGGAGCGGCAAGATCCCCGCGGCGCCTTTCTTCACCGCGGTGCCCTTCGGCATGAATGCCCAGGGCATGAACGCCTGGCTGTATAGCGGCGGCGGACTCGATCTGTGGCGCGAGATCTATGCTCCCCACGGCCTGGTGCCCTTTCCCATGGGCAATACCGGCGTGCAGATGGCCGGCTGGTTTCGCAAACGCATCGATTCGCTGGCCGATCTCAAGGGCCTGAAGATGCGTGTACCGGGTCTCGGCGGCCGGGTAATGGCGCGCGCCGGCGTCAACCCCGTGCTGCTCGCCGGCGGTGAAATCTACACCGCGCTGGAACGCAAGCTGGTGGACGCCGCCGAGTGGGTGGGCCCCTTCCACGACCTGCGCCTCGGCCTTTATCGCGCCGCCAAGTACTACTATTACCCCGGCTGGCAGGAACCCGGCCCGGTCATGGAGCTGATCGTCAACAAGCGCGCCTGGGACAGTCTGCCCGAGGATCTGCAACTGGTCGTCGAAACGGCCGCGACGGCATGCAACGTTCTCATGCTCGCCGAGTTCGAAACGCGCAACCTCGAAGCGCTGGAAACGCTGAAGTCGCGCTACAAGGTGGAAGTGCTGGAATTCCCCGCCGACGTCATCGCCGAACTGAAAAAGCTGACGCAACTGACCCTGGACGAAGATGCAGCGCAGGACGCAGTGTTCAAGAAGGTCTATGAGCAGTACAAGGCGTTCATGAATACCAACGACGCCTGGAACGTGATCTCGGAAACCGCCTACGCGCGGGCGCGCAATCCCTAACGCGATCCCCAGCACAATCCCTGGCACAATCCCTGGTGTCCGCCGATCCCCTCGCCGGGGCGGATAGCCGCCGCCCCGGTCCGCTTCAACCGAACTGCAGCCGGTTCATCAATTCAGGCAGCCACAGCGCGACCTGCGGGAAGGCGAGCAGGATCCCCAGCGCCAGCAACTGCAGTCCGACGAACGGGATCGCGCCGCGATAGATCTGCTGGATGCGGATCTCCGGCGGCGCGGCCGCCTTCAGATAGAACAGCGAGAATCCGAACGGCGGCGTCAGGAAGGACGTCTGCAGATTCACCGCCACCAGCACGGCGAACCACAGCGGATCGATGCCGAGCAGGATCGCGATCGGCGCCAGTATCGGCACGACGATGAAGCAGATCTCGAGAAAATCGAGAAAGAAGCCGAGCACGAAGATCAGCAGCATGCTCAAGACGAGGAAGCCCCAGACGCCGCCGGGCAGGGCGGTCATCAGTTCCTCCACCAGCGCATCGCCACCCATGCCGCGGAAAACCAGGCCGAAGGCGGTCGCGCCGATGAGGATGAGGAACACCATGCTGGTCAGGCGCAATGTCTGCCGCATGGCTTCGTTGAGATTGCGCAGGCCGAGGCGGCGCTTGGCGGCGGCGAGGATGAGCGCCGCCAGTGCCCCGAGCGCGGCCGCTTCCGTGGGCGAAGCGATGCCGAAGAAGATCGAGCCGAGCACCGTCAGCACCAGCACCAGCGGCGGCAGCAGCGCGATCAGGATCGACGGCAGCGACACGCGGCGCGTCCCGCTCTGCAACTGCGTCACGTCGACCGCGGGCGCGCGCTCCGGCCGCCGCCAGGCGATCACCAGCACATAGACGATGAACAGCGCCACCAGCAGCAGGCCGGGCAGCAGCGCCGCCATGAACAGCTCGCCGACCGCGACGCCGATCACATCGCCGAGCAGGATCAGGATGACGCTCGGCGGAATGATCTGACCCAATGTGCCCGAAGCGGTGATCACGCCGCAGGCGAAGGCGGGATCATAGCGGTGACGCAGCAGCACGGGCAGCGCGATCACGCCGAGCGCGACGACGGTGGCGCCGACCACGCCGGTCGAGGCCGCCAGCAGCGTGCCCACCAGCACGATCGACACCGCCAGGCCGCCGCGGATGCGCCCGAACAGCAAGCCCATGCTTTCGATCAGCTGTTCGGCGAGCCCGGATTTTTCCAGCACCAGCCCCATGAATACGAACAGCGGCACCGCCATCAGCGTGTAATTGGTCATGATGCCCCAGATGCGCAGGGGCAGCAGCGCGAAGAACTCCCAGCCGAGGAAAACGCCGCCGAAGCCGATCGCGACCGCGCCGAGCGTGAAGGCCACGGGATAGCCGAGCATGAGCAGCGCCATCAGCGCCGCGAACATCACCAGTGCCCAGGCTTCCATCGCCATCAGCCGTCTCCCCGGCGCGCATCGTCGTCGGCGCGCCCGCCGATCAGGATGCGCAGGCTGCGCGCGACGATGGCCAGCCCCTGCAGCAGCAGCAGACCAAAGCCGAGCGGGATGGCGGCCTTGATCAGATAACGGTGGGACAATCCGCCCGGATCGGGCGAGCCTTCGCCGAAGCGATAGCTGTTTTCGACGAAGGGGATGCTGCCGCCGATCACCAGCACGCAGAACGGGATCAGGAACAGCACGGTGCCGAACAAATCGACGGCCGCGCGGCCGCGCTCACCGATCCGCGGACTGCGCAGCAGCACATCCACGCGCACGTGCCCGTCGTGCCTGAGGGTATAGGCGGCGCCGAGCAGGAAGAGCAGCGCGAACAGATGCCACTGCAGTTCCTGCAGCTTGATCGAGCCGCTCTGGAACAGATAGCGCATGGCGACGTCCCAGGCGATGATCAGCACGATCACCAGCACCAGCCAGGCCGCGGCGCGCCCGGTCCATTCACTGAGGCCGTCGATGGCGCACGCGAAACGGTCCAGGCAGCGGCTCAGGGTGGCTTTCATCGGCGGGAGAAAATCAGGCGCTCAGGCGTGAGGCGGACGATGGCGGGGATGACTGTCCATGCTTCTTCAGATGCAGCAGCAGCAGCGAGACGGCGGCGGGCGTCATGCCGGGAATGCGCGCGGCCTGACCGATGGTCTCGGGACGCTGCCCGGTGAGCTTCTGGCGCACCTCGTTCGACAGCCCGTGCACCTGCGCGTAATCGATGTCGGCGGGCAGCCGGGTTTCCTCGTGCCGGCGCTGGCGCGCGATCTCGTCTTCCTGGCGCTCGATGTAGCCGGCATAGCGCGCCTGCACTTCCACCTGCAGCGCGACCGCGGCATCCTCCACACCGGGACCGGCGCCGGGAATACGCATCAGCGCGGCATATTCGACGCCCGGACGGCGCAGCAGATCCATCAGCGTCTGCTCGCGCGCGAGCGGCGCGCCGAGGACTTCGGTCGCGGCATCGCCCGCCGCCGTGCCCGGACGCAGCCAGGTCGCGCGCAGCCGCGCCTGTTCGAGCTCCAGCACCGCGCGCTTGGCTTCGAAGCGGGCACGACGTTCGTCGTCGACCAGGCCGAGCTCGCAGCCGCGCGGCGTCAGGCGCAGATCGGCATTGTCCTCGCGCAGCAGCAGCCGGTATTCGGCGCGGCTGGTGAACATGCGATAGGGTTCGCTGGTGCCGCGCGTCACCAGATCGTCGATCAGCACGCCGATATAGGCTTCGTCGCGGCGCGGAGACCAGGGCTCCAGATCGCGCGCGCGGCGCGCGGCATTGAGCCCGGCGATCAGGCCCTGCGCCGCCGCTTCTTCATAACCGGTGGTGCCGTTGATCTGCCCAGCGAAGAACAGGCCGGCCAGCCAGCGCGTTTCCAGCGAGCGGCGCAGGCCGCGCGGATCGAAGTAATCGTATTCGATCGCATAGCCGGGACGGGTGATGTGCGCGCGCTCGAAACCCGTGATCGAGCGCACCAGCGCCAGCTGCAGATCGAAGGGCAGACTGGTCGAGATGCCGTTGGGATAGATTTCCGGCGTGTCGAGCCCTTCGGGTTCGACGAAAATCTGGTGCGACTGCTTTTCCGCGAAGCGCACCACCTTGTCCTCGATCGACGGACAGTAGCGCGGCCCCACGCCCTCGATGACGCCGCCGTAGAGCGGCGAGCGGTCGAGACCACCGCGGATGATGTCGTGGGTGCGCTCACAGGTGGCGGTGATGTGGCAATGCAGCTGGCGCGGATGGTCATCGGCAGAGCCGAGGAAGGAAAACACCGGCCGCGGTTCATCTCCCGGCTGCGCCTGCATACGGCTGTAATCGAGGCTGCGGCCGTCGAGACGCGGCGGTGTGCCGGTCTTCAGGCGGCCGACGGCGAAGGGCAGCTCGCGCAGCCGCCGCGCCAGCGTAGTCGCCGGCGGATCGCCGGCGCGGCCGCCGCTGTAGTTGGACTGGCCGATATGGATGCGGCCGTCGAGAAACGTGCCGACGGTGAGCACCACCGCCGCGGCGCGAAAGCGCAGCCCCATCTGGGTGACGACGCCGCACACCCGCTCGCCCTCGACGATGAGATCGTCCACCGCCTGCTGGAACAGATGCAGCCCCGGCTGACTCTCCACCGCGCGGCGCACGGCCTGGCGATACAGCACGCGATCGGCCTGCGCGCGCGTGGCGCGCACCGCCGGACCCTTGCTGGCGTTGAGCGTGCGGAAATGGATGCCGGCGCGGTCGGCGGCGCGCGCCATCAGGCCGCCCAGCGCGTCGATCTCGCGCACCAGGTGACCCTTGCCGATGCCGCCGATGGCGGGATTGCAGCTCATCTGGCCGATGGTCTCGACGTTGTGGGTCAGCAGCAGGGTGCTGGCGCCGCAGCGCGCCGCCGCCAGGGCGGCTTCCACCCCGGCGTGACCGCCGCCGACGACGATGACGTCGAATCTGTCTCCGTATTCCATAGATAGATGAAGTAAACGATCGATAAAGTCGGGCGCCAATCGGCCGTTACAAAGTAGTCATGCACATACCGCTCGGCCGGACCAGCATGACAATGAAATCAATGACTTGACATATAATGCCCATGCCCATCACGCGCTCCGTCCCCGTTTCTCACGCCGCACGCGCCGCCACGCTGACCGAACTGGCACAGGAAATCGGCCGCATCATCCTGGGCAAGGACGACATCATACGCCTTGCCCTGAGCTGCCTGCTAGCCCGCGGCCACTTGCTGATCGAGGATCAGCCCGGCGTCGGCAAGACCACGCTGGCCCACGGCCTCGCCCATGCGCTCGGGCTGGAATTCCAGCGCGTCCAGTTCACCAGCGATCTGCTGCCGGCGGACATCCTCGGCGTCTCGGTCTATGAGCGCCAGAACGGCAGCTTCCGTTTTCATCCCGGCCCGATCTTCTCGCAGTTGCTGCTCGCCGATGAAATCAACCGCGCGACGCCGAAGGCGCAGAGCGCGCTGCTCGAGGCGATGGAAGAACGCCAGGTCACCATCGACGGCCAGACCCATGCGCTGCCCGAGCCTTTTTTCGTCATCGCCACGCAGAACCCGGTGCAGCAGTCCGGCACCTTCATGCTGCCCGAATCGCAGCTCGACCGCTTCCTCATGTGCGTGCACATGGGGCTGCCCGATCACGCCGCCGAGCGCGCGCTGCTCATGGGCGAGGACCGGCGCGCGCTGCTGAAAACCGTGCGCACCGTCATCGATCCGGAAGCGCTGCTGGCGCTGCAGGCCGGCGTGACCGGCATCCATGCGTCGGCAGCGCTGATTGATTACGTGCAGGCGCTGCTGAAATTCAGCCGCGAGGCGCCCGGCTTCCAGTACGGGCTGTCGCCGCGCGCCGGGCTCGGCCTGCTGCGCAGCGCGCAGGCCTGGGCGCTGCTCGACGGCCGCGATCACGTCATCCCCGAAGACGTGCAGGCCGTGCTGCCGAGCGTCGCCGCTCATCGCATCCTGCCCGCGCCCGAGCACGGTGAGGCGGCGCGCACCGAACTGCTCGCCGGCCTGATCGCGGTTCCCATTCCCTGACGGCGCCGCGATGCCGTTCTCGCTGGCCACCCTGCCGCATCGCCTGCATCGCTGGTTCGGCATCGAACGGCGCCGCGCCGCGCGCGGCCAGACGGTGGTGCTCGACCGCGGCCGCATCTTCATCCTGCCGACGGCGCAGGGCCTGCTGTTCGCGGCGACCACCTTCGTCATGCTGCTCGGCGCCGCCAACTACAGCAACAGCCTCGCTTTCCTGCTCACCTTCCTGCTCATCGGTCTCGGCCTGGTGGCGCTGCTGCAGACCTACCGCAATCTGGTCGGACTGCGCCTGCGCGCCGGGCGCTGCCCGCCGGTGTTCTGCGGTGAAACCGCGCACTATGCGCTCGAAGTGACGGGCGGAGCGAAAGAGCGCCGCCGCGCCGTGCGGGTGCAGATCGACGATGCCGAGCCGCAATGCATCGATGTCGAGCGCACCACGTCCGTGACGCTCACGGCCGTGACGATGCAGCGCGGCCATCGTCCGCTCGGCAGGATCATGCTGCACACACGCTATCCGCTCGGCCTGTTCCGCGCCAGCGCCCATTGTCATTTCGAACAGACCTGCCTGGTCTATCCACGCCCGGCGGAACACGGCACCGGCCTGCCGCGCCGCGGCGGCGGCGGTGAAGGCCAGCCAGCGCCGCTGCGCAGCGGCAACGACGACTTCATCGGTCATCGCGACTACGTGCCGGGCGATCCGCCGCGGCAGGTCGACTGGAAAGCGGCGGCGCGCTCCGAGCGCCTGCTGAGCAAGCGCTTCGGCGATCACGAAGCGAGCGAATGCTGGCTGGACTGGAACGATCACGAAGGCAGCGATACCGAAACGCGCCTGCAGCGACTGTGCCGCGCCGTGCTCGACGCCGAAACGCAGGGCCTGCGCTACGGCCTGCGACTGCCCGGCGTGATACTGTCGCCGGCGCGCGGTGTAGCGCATCGCCATCAGTGCCTGCGCGCGCTGGCCCTGTTCGGAACGACGCCATGATCCGCAAATCTGGCATCCACGTATCAGGCACCCGCGCATCGGTCACAAGCGCGGCAACGACGACGACCGCAGGCACGCGGGACAGCGCGTTCACGCAGCGCACCGTGGCGCTGCTGCTCGGCGCGCTCGCCGCGGCGGCCGCGGCCCACGCCGCGCACACACCGGCGCCGATTCTGCTCTTCGGCCTCGCCTGTGTCCTGTGGCGCTGGATGGCGAGCCGCTCGGCCTGGCCGCTGCCCGGCATCGCGCTGCGCGCCCTGCTGACGATAGGCGCGCTCGCCGGCGTGACGCTCGCCTTCGGCACCGTGTTCGGCCGCGATGCCGGCACCGCGCTGCTGATCGTCATGCTGAGTCTGAAGCTGCTGGAAATGCGCACCTACCGCGATGCCATGCTGGTGCTGTTCCTCGGTTGCTTTCTCACCGTGGTGATGGCCTTCCACTCACAGGAAATACCGATCGCGGCGCTGCTGCTCGGCGCGCTGCTGCTGCTCGTCACCGCGATGATCGAGCTCAATCAGCCGCCGCCCGACGGCCCGCGCCGCGCGCGCCGTGACGCGCCGCCGCTGCGCTTCGCCGCTGTCATGCTGCTGCAGGCGACGCCGCTGATGCTGCTGATGTTCGTGCTCTTTCCGCGCCTGCCCGCGCCGCTGTGGGCATTGCCCGCCGACAGCCGCAGCAGCGCGACCGGACTGTCCGAAACCATGGCGCCGGGCAGCGTGAGCGAGCTCGCCGGCTCCGATGCCCCGGCCTTTCGCGTCATTTTCGACGGCGCCACGCCGGCGAGCGAAGCGCTCTACTGGCGCGGCCCGGTATTCTGGTACACCGACGGTCACAACTGGTCCGCCGATGCGCGGCGCACGGCGACGCAGACGATGACGACGCCCGCCTTCACGCCGGTCGGCAAGGCCATCAGCTATACCGTAATGATGGAGCCGAGTCACCAACGCTGGCTGTTCGCGCTCGATCTGCCCTATACCGCGCCCGCCGGCGGTGCGCACAGCGCCGATCTCTTTCTTCTCGCCGATCGTCCAGTGCGCGAACTGCACCGCTATGCGGTGACATCCTACAGCGATTACCGCACCGGTCCGCTGGGCGACGATGAGCGGCGCCGCGCCCTGCAATTGCCGGATGCCAATCCGCGCAGCATCGCGCTCGCCCGCGCCTGGCGCGATGAAGGACACAATGATGCCACGCTGGTGCAGCGCGCACTCGGCCACTTCCGCAACGAACCGTTCCATTACACGCTGACGCCGACGCTGCTGGGGAAAGATGCGATCGACGATTTCCTTTTCGGCAGCCGCCGCGGCTTCTGCGAACACTACGCCGCCGCCTTCACCGTACTGATGCGCGCCGCGGGCATACCGGCGCGCGTGGTCACCGGTTACCAGGGCGGCGAATACAATCCGATCGGCGGCTATCTGCTGGTGCGCCAGCGCGACGCGCACGCCTGGGCGGAAGTATGGCTGGAAGAACGCGGCTGGACGCGCATCGATCCGACCGCGGCGGTCGCGCCCGAACGCATCGCGCAGGGCGGCGGCCGCCTGCACGACCGCGCCGGCATGCGCAGCGCGCTGCACGACGGCCTGGTCGGCGATTTTCTGCAGCGTGCGCATCACGGCTGGGATGCGCTCAACATCCGCTGGGACGCCTGGGTGCTCGCCTACGGGCCGCAGGCGCAGCAAACCCTGCTCGCGCGCCTCGGCCTGCGCTCCTGGCCGGCGATGCTGTCCGGCATGATGGCGTCGGTCGCGCTCGCCCTGCTGTTACTGGTGCTGATCCTGCGCCGCCGGCGCCGCGGCGACCCGCTCACCGAACTCTACGCCCGCTTTCGCGGCAAGCTGGCGCGGCGCGGCATGATCGCCTCGCCGGCCGAAGGGCCCAT
This sequence comes from uncultured Chromatiales bacterium, assembly GCA_964388175.1. GTDB lineage: Bacteria > Pseudomonadota > Gammaproteobacteria > SZUA-140 > SZUA-140 > JAITWN01. Next base: position 12,427 of record CAYLYS010000022.1, read on the forward strand.
CACCTTCGCCGGCCGCGCGCGCCGGCATTGTCCGCAGGCGGCGGAACCCATCGATCACATCACGCGTCTATATGTTGCCATGCGCTATGGAAGCAACTACTCTCCGACAGACATCAGACGCCTGCGCCGCGCAGTGGCAGGCTTCAGGCCTTGATTCATGCATAAACACGAGTTGATCCCCAAGCTCGAACGCACGGCGCTGTTCAGTGAGTTCAAGCGCGAAGACTACGAAGCGCTGGTCGATTATCTGACGGTACAGAAAATCGAAGCGGGCATACTCGTTTTCCGTGAGGGCGAGCGCGGCACCCGCATGTGCCTGCTGCTCGAAGGCCGCCTGGAAGTGTTCAAGCGCGACGACGGCGGCACGGACAAGAAGATCACCGACGTCGGCCCCGGCAAGCTGATCGGCGAAATGTCGCTGATCGACGGCATGCCCTATTCGGCGACGGTGATCTCCTCGGCGGCCTCGACACTGGTCATGCTGTCGCGCGAAAGCATGCAGCGCGTCTGCGATGAACGGCCGCGCGTCGGCAACAAGCTGCTGTGGAAGATCAGCCATCTGCTCAGCCTGCGGCTGCGCCAGACCACGGGCCGGCTCATCGACCGACTTTGAACCACCCCCCTGCGATTGTGCTCGCCACGGTCTGTGCGCTGCAGCTCGGAGATTATCATCCACCCTGAATAGGAAATCGGGGCTAGCTTGCCGACCCCTTATTTTCTTTGGTCAAAAACTTGTCATACGGTTTTTGCGGGATTAGAGTCGGGATAATCCCTGGTTAATTCCTGGCCGATATGCATGTTTATGAAAATCGATCCATGCGGCATGGGCGGTGATAGGCAGATTCTGCCTATCACCAATATTTCTGCTTCGGCCTAATGCGCTGTTAGAGGGCACAAGAACGTGCGTCGAAAGATTCTCCAGGACTTCGCGAATACCTTATGCCAAATGCTGGTGGGATGGCGAATGGCGGAAGACCTTGAAGTACTAGCCGATCTCCCAGACGGCACGTTGGCCGTCGACGTGCTGTCCGGCTCAGCCGTTCACAGTGTAAATGGCCCGCTAACCCTATACATCGCAGGCGAACTCCAGGCGTGGCTTCAACATCGTCTTTCGGAATCCAGAATTGATCGTTCCGGAATTGAACGAGTAGTTGTGATGGCAGCAATCCGCACAGATCGCATCGCGACCAATCGCAAGAGAATCATCTCCTTCGACTTCGCCGTCGATTCGACGATTGTCACTGCAGAGCGAGAGTACCGTGGCCAACTCTGCGAAGTACATCAATGGCACTCCAGAGAGCCCTCTAACAAACGCGTGCAGGCGACGCGCGAAACGCGCGCGCCTGACGCGTGACGTTAGAGTACATAAATGATTTCCGTTGATATCTCAGGCCACCGTTTTCAAGTGCGCGCAGCTGCAATTTTTTCCCACGACGGTCATATTCTGCTCCATAAACTCGAGAGCGATACATTCTGGGCACTTCCTGGTGGCCGCGTCGAGCCAGGCGAAGATGCACAAACGGCTATTCATCGTGAAATGAAAGAAGAGCTTAATGAATCCATAGAATGCACCGAACTTCTTTATGTCGTTGAAAATTTTTTCACTTACTCAAACAAACCAAATCACGAAATTGGTCTGTATTTCCAGGCTCAGTTTCATCCCAAATCGGTACTTATCGAAAAATCACGAAGCCATATTGGTGTTGAAGCTGAAAAACGACTAGAGTTCCGTTGGTTCCCTAAAGAATCATTCCCAAACTTAGAGCTTTACCCTTCTTTTTTGCGCAAATCCCTATCTCAACCAACCCTTCGTTTCCAGCATATTGTGCAGCGCGGGTAAAATGTACTCTAACAATGCACTCAAATCGCTTACTTCGTTCGCTGGGACGGCGTTCCGCTGCCCCTAGCTTAATCGTTAGGCTCTTGAGTATGAGCAAGAAACCAACAAATAGATTTTTTGACACGCCTATTGAGGAATGGCTCTCGCTCATCTCTAACGAGCTAGAAATTGATGCAGTCGGGCTTTGGCAAGTTGTTCCACCACTAGTTCATGATTTCGGCCTTGTCGGGAAAGAGCTTGAGCTTTATGTAAAGCAGGCAATTACTGCTCTTATCAACCGAGGTGCCGTTCCAATTAGTGGTAAGCACTGGGAGGTTCGTACTGATCTCTTTAGTCCAAGTGGGCCTGATATTGAGCTAATCATGGCCTATTGGCAGGCACTAGATCATGAGCCTACCTTTGAAGATCTTTGGTTTAACCTTCCTGCATCAGGCTCGTCTCAAGAAAAAGAGCCTAACAACTCGTTCAAGGCTGACAAATAACCGCTGCGCGGTTATTTGCGGCCTTAACTCCAACGTTGGGAGGCATAGGCTGGGCCATGAAAGCTCACCGAGATCGCCGTGATAGCGCGGTCATCTATAACTTCTTGATCAGCTCCAATTCGACTACAAACTGAGCCTTTCGCAGTATGGAGGCTATTGCTTCCCATACCAACTTGTCGGAGAGCCGGGTTGCAAGCCTTTGTTCTAGCCATCCCAAGATTCGACGCAACGAAAAACAGTCGCAATCGTGGACATTGGCCGAGTGAGCTTGCCGCCTAACAATTCATTCAAGCCGACACCGCTTCGCGACGCGGCTTAATTCAGGCGTTGAGCCTGTAGAAAAACCCCTTATTTAGGGCGAAATGTCACTGAGCCGCGCTCACATGGAGGTGAGATGATCAGTCAGATAATCGATGAAGGAGCGGGTGGTGAGCGGCAATCGGCGCGCGTCAGGATAGACCGCGTAGACGCCGCGCGTCACCGCGTAGTCCTCGAGCACGTAGCTCATCCCTTCCATGGTGTAGGCGAGTTCGTAGAAGCTGGGCAGGCGCGCGATGCCGAGTCCGGCGAGCGCGGCCTGGTAGAGCGGGGCGCCGTTGTCGGCGGTGAGATTGCCGCGCACCTCGACTTCCTCCCGGCGGCCGTCGCCGTCTTCGAAATCCCACAGGTAGGGATCGCCGATCTTGTGGCGGTAGACCAGGCAGTTGTGGCCGAGCAGATCCTGCGGCCGCAGCGGCGTACCGTGGCGCGCGAGATAATCGCGATGGGCGTACAGATGCACGCGCGTGGTGCCGAGCTGGCGCGCGCGCAGGCTGGAGTCCTTGAGGTGGCCGATGCGGATGACGAGGTCGTAGCCGCCCTCGATGACGTCGACCATGTTGTCGCGCAGCTCGAGCACGATATGGACTTCCGGATACTCGGCGAGAAAGCCGTCGATGATGCGCGGCAGCACGAACTGGCCGAAAGTCACCGGCGCATTCAGCCGCAGCGTACCGCGCGGGCGGCTGCGGATCTCGCCGACCGCCGCCTCGGCCTCCTGCCAGATCGTTTCCATCTGCCGGCAGTATTCATAAAAGGTGCGGCCGACGTCGGTCACTTCGACGCGGCGCGTGGTACGGTTGATGAGCTGCACGCCGAGCCGTTCTTCCAGGCGGCTGATGCGCTTGCTGACCAGGGAGCGCGAGATGCGTTCGCTGACCGCCACCGCGCTGAAGCTCTTCAGCTCGACCAGGCGGGCGAACAGGACCATGTCTTCCATGGGAGCGCTCATCGCGGGATTCGTCTCAAAAATGAAACAATGTTTTTACATTATGCACGATTGTTTACTGAGCATTCTGCCTTATCATACTGCCATGGTCAGGAACTACGTCAAAACCGATGAATGATCTGCTCAACAATCCCGTGATCCAGTCGGCGCTCATTCCCTTCGTGGTGGCTTTCGCCGCCGCCTGGGGCCTGCGCCGCATCAATGCCACCGCCGCCGGTCTCGCTTTCGCGCTCGCCTGCGCGGTGGCGATCTACTTCATCATCGGCTTCCAGTTCACCCCGCTCACCAGTACGCGCAAGCTGGTGCTGGCGGGCGCGGGCGGCGTCGCGCTCGGGCTGCTGGCCGATCTGCTGCTGCGCCAGCATCGTCTGCGGCCGTGGCTGCTGGCCGCCGCCGGCGCGGCGGTGGCGCTGTGGTTGATCTGGCCGCGGGTGGCGCGGCTCGACGGCACGGCGCTGTGGCTGATGCTGATCTGCGCCCCGGCGTATGCCGCCTGGCTGCTGGCGAGTATCGACGGTCTCAGCTCGCGCCCGGTGAATCTCGTCATCGCCGTACTCGCGCTCGGCATCGGCACGGCGGTGAGTGCGGTGCTCGGTTCCTCGGCGCTGCTCGGCCAACTCGGCGGCGTGGTCGCCGCCGCGGCCGGCGCCTATGCGCTGCTCTTCATCGTCACCGGCGAGTTCCGGCCCGGCGGCGCCTTCACTGTTGCCGCCGCGACCCTGCTCGCGCTCATCGCCGTTTCCACCATCGTCTTCGCGCGCCAGCTGCCCTGGTACATCCTGCTGCCGCTGGCGCTGATCCCGGTGCTGGCACGGCTGCCGGTTCCCGCGCACTGCGGCGTGATCACGCGCAGCCTGCTGCTCACGCTTTATACCGCCCCCGCCGCCGCGCTTGCCATCGGGCTTGCCTGGCGCATCACCGGCGCACCGTCTTTCTAGTCTTTCCAGTCTCAAACCATGACCTTCAAGGAGATACCAATGCGTTCAGCGATATTTGCTCTCAGCCTGGCTGTCACCGCCGTTCCGTTCGCCGCCACCGCGGCACCGGTTGCCCACACCATCGACGGATCGCACAGCTACGCCCATTTCGAAATCGATCATCTCGGCTTCTCGACGCTGCGTGGCCGCTTCAACAAGACCGAAGGCCGCATCGTCATCGATGAAGCCAACAAGACCGGCTCGGTCGATGTCACCATCGACGCCGAATCCATCGACACCGGCTTCGACCGGCGCGACAACCACCTGCGCAATCCGGATTTCTTCAACGCCGCGGAATTCCCCGACATCACCTACAAGTCGTCCAAGGTCACGCTGAAAGGCGACGGCACCGCGACGGTGGAAGGCAATCTCACCATCCTCGGCGTCAGCAAGCCGGTGACGCTGAACGTCGAGCGCATCCGCTGCGGCGCCAACCCGATGAACCAGAAGCAGACTTGCGGCTTCGACGCCACGGCGCAGATCAAGCGTTCCGACTTCGGCGTCAGCTACGCGCTGCCCGCCGTCGGCGACGACATCAAGATCCTGCTCAACGTGGAAGCTGTCCGCGATTAATCCCCCCGCTGAGATCCGTCCGGCGAGGTTCGTTCCGTCAGGGAGCGGGCCTCGCTTTTTTCTCTTCTGTTTTCCTTTTCTTCTGCCGCGAGCCGAATCACATGAGCACTGACAGCCTGTCCCTGAGTGAGGCGCTCCACCACTATCTGCTGTCGGTATCCCTGCGCGAAACACCGGTGCAGCGCGCACTGCGCCTGGAGACCGACCGTCTGGCCGAAGCCAATATGCGCACCGCCGCCGAGCAGGCGCAGTTGCTGGCGCTGCTGATCAGGCTGACCGGTGCACGGCGCGTCCTGGAAATCGGCACCTTCACCGGCTACGGCACGCTCGCCATGGCGCTCGCGCTGCCCGCGGACGGCCGCATCGTCGCCTGCGACGTCAGCGAAAAATGGACCGCGATCGCGCGCACCCACTGGGCGCAGGCCGGCGTCGCCAACCGCATCGAGCTGCGCCTGGCGCCGGCGCTGGATACGCTGGAGCAGCTGAGCGCCGCGGGGGAAAACGGGCGCTTCGACTTCGCCTACATCGATGCCGACAAGCGCAATCTGCAGGGGTATTACGAACACTGTCTGTCGCTGGTGCGCAGCGGCGGCCTGATCGCCATCGACAATGTGCTGTGGGGCGGACGCGTCATCGACGCGAATGACCAGGAAGCCGGCACCGCCGCGATCCGCGCCTTCAATGCGGGCCTGCTGCACGATGAACGCGTCGATATCAGTCTGGTGCCGATCGGCGATGGCCTGACGCTGGCGCGTCGCCGCTGATCGTCCGATCGATCGGCTTCTGATCGATCATCGCCCCAACATCGATCACCCACATCGATTACCAATATCGAGCACCAGCGTCGATTATCGGCGCAGCCTCAGCCGGTCGAAGCGTTCGCTCCCGACCCCGCCGTCGCCTGCAGCAGGGCGCGCGCGATATCGGCGATGCCGAGCACTCGCGTCGCCGCACCCAGGCGCACCGCTTCGCCGGGCATGCCCCAGACCACGCTGCTGCGTTCATCCTGGGCAATGGTCAGGGCGCCGGCATCGCGCATTTCCTTCAGACCCGCCGCACCGTCCTCACCCATGCCGGTCAGGATCACACCCACGGCATTGGGCCCGGCGTTCTGCGCCACCGAGCGGAACATGACGTCCACGCTCGGCCGGTGGCGGTTCACCGCCGGCCCGTCGCTCAACCGGCAGATGTAGCGGCTGCCGTCACGCACTACCAGCAGATGACTGCCGCCCGGCGCGATGAGGCAGTGGCCGGGCAGGATCTGCTGGCCGTCCTGCGCCTCGACCACGGTCATTGGCGACTCACGGTTCATGCGCGCCGCGAACGGACCGCTGAACGCCGCCGGGATATGCTGCGAGATGACGATGCCCGGCGCATCGGCCGGCATGCGGATCAGAATTTCCTTGATCGCTTCGGTGCCGCCGGTCGATGCGCCGATGGCGATGAGGCGCTCGGTGGTGCGGAAATGGCCGGGGCTTTCGCGCTTGAGCACGACGTCGGCGCTGTGCCGTGGCGTCACGTTCACCACCGTGGCGGTCGTCTGGGTGCGCGGCTGCACGCGCGCCGCCAGCTTCACCTTGGCGACGATCTCCTCGCGGTAATCCTCCAGCGTATGGGCGAGATCGATCTTCGGCTTAGACACGAAATCGACCGCGCCGAGTTCGAGCGCACGCAGCGTCACATCGGCGCTGCGCTCGGTGAGGGAAGACACCATCACCACCGGCATCGGCCGCAGACGCATCAGATTGGACAGGAAGGTGACGCCGTCCATCTTCGGCATCTCGACGTCGAGGGTCAGCACGTCGGGATTGAGGCTCTTGATCTTCTCGCGCGCGACGTAGGGATCGTGCGCCGTGCCGACGACCTCGATCTCCGCATCGGAGGCGAGCATGCGCGAGAGCAGCTGCCGCACCAGCGCGGAGTCGTCTATGATCAGTACGCGAATCTTCTTCATCTCGTTGAGCTCCAACCGCTCCGGATGGCACGCCGGGAACAGCCCATCCTTCAGAACAGGGTGATGTCTCCCTCCAGGCGACGGCGCGCCAGCTCCTGCAGGTAGGCCTTCTCGCGCTCGGCGATGGTGTCGTTGTGCAGCTTGTAAAGCTTCTTCACGTAGACCTTGCCGGTCGACGGCAGGTAATAGACCTTGCGCGGATGAACGTCGCCGAGATCGCTGGCGAGCAGGCGCAGATTTTCCGCTCTGAGGTAGGCAAGCACGAAATCGATGTTCTTGCGCCCGACGTCGATCATCTGCGCGAGGATTCTGCCGCCGCCGAACACCTTCACCTCCAGGTTGCGACGCGTGCCGCCGTGCTTGAGGATATCGTTGATCAGTTTCTCCATGGCGTGGCTGCCATAGCGGGTGGAACTGTCGATGCCAGCGGCGCTCCAGCTGCCACCCGCACCGCTGTTGTCGACCGGCAGCATGAAGTGGTTCATTCCGCCGACGCCGCTTTCGGCATCGCGCACGCAAGCCGATACGCAGGAACCGAGCACGGTCACCAGCAGCTCGTCGTTGCACGTCACATAATATTCGCCCGGCAAGACCTTGGCCGCGACGCAGCCGTGGCTGCGGTCCCAGTAGCGATTGATGTGTTCGAAGCCGGGCAGGGCCGGCATTACGCGGCTTTCGCTGCGATCGGTACTGCTGCTCATGAACGCGCTTCCCGCGCGCTTTCGCGGCGGCGATAGATGGTGCGTCCGATCAGATCGAAGCGGTCGGATACCTTGAACAGGGTTTCCGAATGACCGATGAACAGATGTCCATGCGGCTGCATAATGTTCGCATAGCGTTCGAACAGGCGGCGCTGCGTCGGCTTGTCGAAATAGATGACGACGTTGCGGCAGAAAATGACGTCGAAAGGCCCGCGCATCGGCCACTCCTCCATCAGATTGAGCTGACGGAAAGAGATCAGATCGCGGATGTCGTCGCGCACGCGAATCTTGCCGGCATTGTCGCCGCTGCCCTTGCTGAGGAAGCGCCGGCGATGATGATCCGGCACGTCCTTGATGCGTTCCTCGGGATAGATGCCGTTCTTCGCGCGTTCGATGACGTTGGTGTCGATGTCGGTGGCGAGGATCTTCACGTCCCAGCCCCGGTTCACCGGCACCGCTTCGCGCACCGTCATGGCGATGGAATAGGGTTCCTCGCCGGTCGAACACCCGGCTGACCAGATGCGGATGCGGCGGCTCTCGGCATTGCTGCGCAGCAACTCCGGCAGCACGCTCTCGCGCAGATGATCGAAATGATAGGACTCGCGGAAGAACGCCGTCAGATTGGTGGTGATGGCGTTGACCAGTTCGTGCAGCTCTTCCACATGGTGTTCCAGATGGGCGCAGTACTGGGCGAAGCTGCCGAGCTCGAGACTGCGCAGCCGCTTCGACAGACGGCCATAGACCAGTTCACGCTTGTGATCGGCGAGCGAGATCCCGGTCCGCTCCATGACCAGGCGGCGGATGAAATCGAAATCTCCGTCGGTGAAAGTCAGTTCGTGGCGAAAATCGCCGCCGGTCCGCTCCGTTGCGGTCATGATATTCCGCCGCGATCAGCCGAACGCCCGCTGACGGGACGCGCGTGCAGCACGTCCGCCCGGCGACGCGGCGGCGGAGGCGGGCGATCCCGCTGGCGCGGCGAATGTCGATGTCGCGATGGGTTTCCTGGCAGGGGTAACGGCAGACGTACTGGCGGAACTGCGGAAGAAGGCGACCATATCGACCAGGCCGGCGGCTTCATCGGCAACCACCTGGCTCACGCGCGCCGCTTCCTCGACCAGCGACGCGTTCTGCTGCGTCACCTGATCCATCTGCATCACCGCGGTGCTGACCTGCGAGATGCCGGCCGATTGTTCGCGGCTGGCGGCATCGATGTCGGCGACGATGGTCGTGACCTTGACGACACCATCGACGATGCCCATCAGCGTGCGTCCCGAAGCGTTGACCAACTGCGTGCCGTCTTCCACCTTGACCACCGTGTCCTCGATGAGGTTCTTGATCTCTCGCGCCGAAGCCGCGCTGCGCTGCGCCAGATTGCGCACCTCGCCCGCGACCACGGCGAAACCGCGGCCCTGCTCGCCGGCGCGCGCCGCTTCGACCGCGGCGTTGAGCGCGAGCAGATTGGTCTGGAAGGCGATCTCGTCGATCACCGCGCTGATGTCGGCGATGCGCTTGCTCGCGACATTGATTTCATTCATCGCCTGCACCGCTCTGTTCACCACCTCGCCGCCTTTCTCGGCCGATGCGCGCGTCTCTTCCATCAGGCGGCTGGCCTGGCTGACGTTGCCGGCGTTTTCCTTCACCGTGCTGGTGAGTTCTTCCATGCTCGAAGCGGTCTCCTCCAGCGAGGAAGCCTGCGATTCGGTGCGCCGCGACAGATTGGCAATACCATCGGCGATGCGGGCGCCGGCTTCGCCGACCGAAGTGGCCTTGGCGGTGACATCGGAAACCACGCCGTGCAGCGTGCCTTTCATCACGTCGAGCGCGTACAGCAGTTCGGCGAAATCGCCGCTGCCGTTCAGATTCATGTTCACATTGAGATCACCGGCGGCGAGCGCCTGCGATACCCGCACCGCTTCGCGCAGCGGACGCACCACCAGCGCACGCAGATGCAATGCCATGAATCCGATCAACGATACGTTGATCAGCATGGCGAGCACAGGATGCACGTTCAGCGCCCACAGCGTGGCCGACGTCGTTATCAGCGCGGTGGCCCACATCATCAGACTGGCCTGGATGCCGGAGCGCTTGAGCCTGTCGACGATGCCCATCAGGCCGCGCCGCATGACGCGCCCTTCACTGACGCGCAGATGCCCGGCCTTGCCTTCGCGCATCAGGCGATAGGTCTGTTCTGCCCACTCGACCTGCGCGCGCGTCGGTTTCGTACGCAGGGACAGATAACCGGTGATGCTGTCGCCCTCGCGCACCGGCGTGACGTTGGCATCCACCCAGTAGTAGTCACCGTTCTTGCAGCGGTTCTTGACCATGCCGCGCCAGGACTTGCCGGCCTTGAGCGTCTGCCACAGATCGGCGAAAGCGGCCTCGGGCATGTCGGGGTGGCGCACGACGTTGTGCGCCTTACCCATGATTTCCGCGACCGGAAAACCGCTGATGTCGATGAAGGCACGATTGGCGTAGGTGATACGGCCTTTCAGATCCGTCTTCGAGATGATGCGCTCATATTCACTGAAGTGGCGCTCCGTATCCGTAGTGTGACCATTGTGTCGCACGCTTTCCTCCCTTTCCTTGCTCACGGCCGGAGCAACACTGGCGCCGCCGTGATGAATCCACTATTTCCCGGCCACTTGCGCAGCCCCGTTCAGAACTCCTGCCACTCCTCACCGGAGCGGCTCACGCCGCGGGCGACGGCAAGCGGCGCCGCTTCGCGCGCGGCCGGCTCGGCGGCGGGCTGCGACGACCACGGACGGTTCTCGCTGCGGCGCTCGGCGAATTCGGCCGAGGAAGATCCCGCCGTCTCCTGCGCCGATGAATGGGCCGAGGCATGAGCTGGCGCCTGGACCGGCGGACGCGCGGACGCGGTGGTGACCCTGCCGGCGCTCGCGCTGCGACGCTGCGCCGTCAGGCCATTCACCCTGAACGTGCCCATCAGATCGTTGAGCATCTCCGCCTGTTCTTCCATCGAACGGCTGGCGGCGGCGGCTTCTTCGACCAGGGCAGCATTCTGCTGCGTCATTTCATCCATCTGCATCACCGCGCGATTGACCTGCTCGATGCCGGCAGCCTGTTCCTGGCTCGCCGCCGCGATCTCGGCGACGATGTCGGTCACCTTCTTCACGCTGGCGACGATATCGGCCAGCGTTTCGCCGGACTGCTGGACCAGCTGCGCACCGTCGTCGACCTTCTTCACCGAATCGCCGATCAGGCTCTTGATCTCCTTGGCGGAAGCGGCGGAGCGCTGGGCGAGGTTGCGCACTTCGGCGGCGACCACGGCGAAGCCGCGGCCCTGTTCACCGGCACGCGCCGCCTCGACCGCGGCGTTGAGCGCGAGCAGATTGGTCTGGAAGGCGATCTCGTCGATGACGCCGACGATATCGGCGACCTTGCGCGACGAGACGTTGATCTCACCCATGGCATCGACCGCACTCGCCACCACCTCGCCGCCGCGCTCGGCCGATTCACGCGCCGCATTGGCGAGCTGATTGGCCTGGCGCGCGCTGTCGGCGTTCTGCTTGACGGTGGAGGTGAGCTCTTCCATGGAGGAAGCGGTTTCCTCCAGCGAGGACGCCTGTTCCTCGGTGCGCTGCGACAGATTCATATTGCCGGCGGCGATCTCGCGCGCACCGGTGCCGACCGAACCGCTCGCTTCCGCGGCGCGGGTGACCAGCTCGGCGAGACGCTCGCTCATTTCCTTCATCGCCCCCAGCATGCGGCCGGTCTCGTCCTTCGAGCGCACTTCGATGCGGTTGGTGAGATCGCCCTTGGCGATGGCGCCGGCGATGCGGATCGCTTCGTTCAGCGGATTGACGATGGCGCGCACCAGCAGATAGCCCATCAGCGCGGCGAGCAGAATGCCGATGAAAACGCCGGCGATGGCGATATTGCGCACGGTGCCGTACATGGCGTTCGATTCCTCGTACGCCTGCTGCGCCAGCGCGACCTGCATATCGATGAGCGCGGTCACGTTCTCGGCCACCGGATAATAAAGTGCGTTGACGGCGTTGACCCAGTGGATCTGCGCCGGGATGATCAGATTGTTTCTCATCAGCTCCAGGGCGATACCGAGGCCCTGTTCGGCGAAGGTATGGAAGGCCTTGTTGAAGCGCTCGGCGAGCTCGGCTTCTTCCGCGCTGAGCTCGGTGCCGATGAAGGCGGCCCAGGTGCGATCGATCTCGACCATGTTCTGCTCGACTTCGATGGCGCGCTGGCGCAGCTCCTCACGGGTGCGCGTCGGATTGTCGTCCGGCCGCATGATCGGCGCGCCCAGGGCGACGCGGCTGCGCAGCAGCAGCTGATCGATGGTGGTCAGCTGAGTGATCGGGATCACGCGTTCGTCATAGACGCTCGCCAGGCCCCGGTTCGAGCTGTTCATGCCATAAAGGCCTATCCCGCCGCATATCAGCAGCAGCGCCGACATGAAGCAAAGCACGGCGATCAGCCGCATCTTTATCGAAAGATTGTTCAGGATCGACATCATTACCCTCCCGTGGACAAAACGATCATCGACTCGTCTCGCCGCCGCGTGATTCACCGGCGACATCATCGGCGCTGGTGACGTTGGCGCCGATGGCGGTCATTTCGGTATGACCGAACAGACGGTCGACATCGAGCAGAATCACCATTTTTTCGCGGACCGTAGCCATTCCGCGCATGAAACCCACATCGATCGAAGCGCCGAAATCCGGCGCCGGTCTGGCATCCTCTTCACTCACATTGCATACATCGGACACGCCGTCGACGACCAGACCGACGACGCGCGGCTTGCCGTCATGCACGGCATTGACCACGACGATCACCGTGGTCGTACCATAGGCAATCTTCTCCATACCGAGGCGCAGTCGCAGATCGATGATCGGCACCACGGTGCCGCGCAGATTGAGTACGCCCTGCACGTAGGACGGGGTGTTCGGAATCGGCGTTACCGCGCTCCAGCCGCGGATATCCTGCACGCGCAGGATATCGACGCCATACTCCTCGCCGGCGAGCACGAAAGTCAGGTACTGGCCGACGTGCGTGTTGTCGGCGAGCATTGCCGTCTGGTTCGCACTCATGAGCGCTCTCCTTTGTTCCCGATCGATTCTTCTGCGATCGGCCTCTCCGGGATCGATTTCTCTGCGATCGATTTCTCTGGGATTGATTTCTCTGGCGCCGACGCCATGACCGCGAGCCGTCCCAGCACCTTGTCGACGACGGCGACGAGCCGTTCGGGATTGAACGGCTTGACGATCCAGCCGTCGGCGCCGGCTGCCTGCGCCTGCTGCTTGGCTTCGTCGGAGGTCTCGGTGGTCAGCATCAGGATCGGCTTGCTGCCGAATGCCGGCAGCCGGCGCAGCGCGCCGACCAGTTCGATGCCGGTGATGCCCGGCATGTTCATGTCGCTGACCACGAGATCGACCGGCACGCGGGCGGCCGCGTCGAGCGCGTGGTGGCCGTCTTCCGCTTCGCTGACCTGGTGGCCCGCCTCTTTGAGCGTGAAGGAGACCATGCGCCGCATCGACGGCGAATCATCGACGATCAGTATCGCAGCCATCGTCCCGTATCCTCATTCATGTCGCTGCGCATCAGATATCCGCGATGGCACCCGCCACCAGCGCATCGATGTCGATCAAGGACACCATGCGCTCGCCCGACGTGGCGAGACCGCTGACACAAGCCTGCTCGATGCGTCCGCCGGCGTGCGGCGGCGGCATGATTTCATCGAGCGCGAAATTGCACACTTCGGACACGCCGTCGACGACGATGCCCACCGTTTTGTTGCCGCCCGCGGCCAGTTGCACCCGCACTACGACGACCACGGTCGAGCCGTCATAAGGGCGCGGCTGCAGGCCGAAGCGCTGGCGCAGATCGACCACCGGCACGATCACGCCGCGCAGATTCATCACGCCGAGCATGTAGGCGGGCGTGCGCGGTACCCGCGTCACCTCGCTCCAGCCCTTGATCTCCTGCACGCGCAGAATGTCGATGCCGTATTCCTCGCCGGCGCAGACGAAAGTCAGGCACTGACGGATGACGCCTGCTTCCACCGCGGCAGCGTCGGCCATGGGCAGCCCTCTGCCCGCCGCATTGTTCCCGGCCACACCCTGTGTCGTATGCATCGCTGATCTCCTAAGCCACCGAGCGCGGCACGAGACTGCCGCCCTCGTTCTCGAAGCGCGCCATCATTCCAGGCACGTCCAGGATCAGCGCGACGTGGCCGTCGCCGAGCATGGTCGCGCCGGACAAGCCGGCGAGCTGGCGGAAATTGGTTTCGAGGCTCTTGATCACCACCTGCTGCTGCGCCAGCAGCTCATCGACCAGGATGCCGACGCGGCGGCCATCGGACTCGACCACGGTCAGCAGGCCCTTGAACAGATCGCTGCTGTCCGACTCGATGCCGAACAGTTCATAGAGGCGGATGATCGGAATGTATTCGTCGCGCAGACGGAACAGCTCGGCGCAGCCGGCGATCGAGCTCACCTGCTCGCGGCGGATCTGTATGGTCTCGACGATCGACACCAGCGGCACGACGTAGATCTCGCGGCCGACGCGCACCAGCTGGCCGTCGAGAATGGCAAGCGTGAGCGGCAAACGGATGCGCACCGTACTGCCGCGGCCGGGCGTGGAAAACACCTGCACGTTGCCGCCGAGCTCGGCGATGTTGCGGCGCACCACGTCCATTCCGACGCCGCGGCCGGACACGTCGCTCACCGTCTCGGCGGTGGAGAAGCCGGCCTGGAAGATCAGATTGTGCACGCGCTCGTCCGAGGGCTCCTCATCGACGCCGATCAGGCCGCGCTCGCGCGCCTTGGCAAGAATGCGATCGCGATTGAGGCCGGCGCCGTCGTCGCTGATCTCGACGGTGATGTTGCCGCCCTTGTGATAGGCATTGAGATGGATGCTGCCGGTTTCCGGTTTGCCGGCGGCGAGACGCTGCTCGGGCGACTCGATGCCGTGATCGATGCTGTTGCGCACCAGATGCACCAGCGGATCGCCGATCTTCTCCAGCACCGTCTTGTCGAGCTCGGTGTGCTCGCCGGTCATCTTCAGTTCGACGCGTTTGCCGAGCCTGGCGCCGAGATCGTGGATCATGCGCGGGAAGCGGTTGAAGACGAAACTGATCGGCAGCATGCGCACGCGCATCACGCTTTCCTGCAGCGCGCGCATCTGGCGTTCGAGCTGGCCGAGACCGTTCTTCAGATCCTCGCTGCGATGGCCGTTGATGCCGGCGGCGAGCTGGCTGAGCATCGACTGTGTGATCACCAGTTCGCCGACGGTATTGATCAGCTCGTCGAGCTTCTCGATGCTGACGCGGATCGAGCCCGATTCGCCGCCATGTCCCTTGGCAGCATCGCCGGTCTTGACGGCCTGGGTATTCTGTACGGTCTGGATGGCCTGAACATTCGGACTCGATGCGGCGACCGCGACAGCGGGCGCAGCGACGGCAGGCAACGGGGCCGCGGCCGCCGCCACGCGCGCGGGCAGCGCCTCGATGGCAATGTCCGCATCCTCGCCCACCCAGTCGAACACCTGCTCGACCGCGCTGCGCGCGATGCCGCCGCGCAGCTCGCAGGTCCATTTCAGATAGCATTGCTGCGCATCCATGTCGGCGAGCGGCGGGATGGCGGCGGCATCGACGCGCACGGTGGTTTCGCCGAGCTCGCGCAGTGCCGCGATCAGTCGCAGCGGATCGCTGCCATGGCGCAGCATGTCGGCGCATGGCGCGACGACGATGCGCCAGCCGTCGACGGCATCGCCAAAAACACCGTCCGTCGCGGCGGCCGGTGCGCTTTCGATAGCCTGCCGCACGGCAGGGGAGGGCACCGGCTTGAGCGACGCGCCGCCGTCCTCTATGCAGCGCAGGAACTCGGCCTGCACCGACTCGAACAGCGTGGGATCGGGAGAGCGCTTCTCCTTCGCCGCGTGCAGCAGCTCGCGCATCACGTCCACCGAGTGCAGCAGCAGATCGGTTTCCTCGGCGGTGATGCGCAGGCGGCCGCTGCGCGCCATGTCGAGCACCGTTTCCACCGTGTGGGTAAAAGAGGTGAGCTCGTTGAAGCCGAAGGTCGCGCTGCCGCCCTTGATCGAATGGGCGACGCGGAAAATGGTGTTGACGGCGTCCTGATCGGCGTCGCCCGCGTCCATGGTCAGCAGAGCCTGCTCCATGGCTTCGAGCGCTTCTTCGCTTTCCTGAAAGAAGATGTCGTGGAACTGTTCCAGGTCGATGCTCATCGGTTCATCCGGTGTTCAGCGGTGCTAAGAAATAACTGGAAAATCTCCGGCGTATCACGGTGTCGGTGACTACGAGGCCAGCGCGGCGGCGAACTGATCGGTCGAGGCCGGACTTTCCAGCAGTGCGCCGACGCCGAGCGCGGCGATGGCCTGCTCCAGCGGCGCCGAGCGGCCCTTCCAGCAGAAGGCGATGTCGCGCTCCATGCAGTCGATGGAGAAACCCACCAGCAGTTGCACGCCGGCGGTATCGATCTGCGTCACCTGCGTCGCATCGAGCACCACCGGCACGCCATCCGCGAGACGCTCGATCAGCGCGTCGCGCAGCGCCGGCGCTTCCCGCAGCGTGCATGCAGTGCCGAAACAGACGATCTGGCAACCGTGCGCCCGGGTGCTGTCGAGCAGCACGGAAACGGAAACGGATTTTTTCTCCGCCGCGACGGCGCGCGGCTTGCTTGCCGCTTTTTTCGTTGCCGTCGTCTTTCGTGGTGTGGCGGTTTTTTTCACCGCCGCCGTTTGTCTGACCATGCCGCGTGCCTCCCCGCGTGCCGGGTCGATGCGCGCTGTGCGCCACCGGCCCTGTCGTTATCGTTGTTCGAGGCTATCGGCTCTTTTTCGGTCAAACTTGAAACCGCGCACAGACACGGTGGCAAAAACGGTGCGGAGCGGAGAAAATCGGCAGGGAAGAAAATCGGAAAACGAGGGGAAAAGGCTACAGATCCAGACCGGACAGCAAGCGGTCGACTTCGTCCTGGCCGTCGACGAGACCGTCCTCGGCCTTGCCCGGAATGCGCGGCCCACCCGGACCGCGGCCGTCGTCCGCGCGGCGCTCGTAGTCCACCGCCTGGCCGTGCGACAGCGCGACCAGGCCGGCGAGAGCATGCTGAATCTCGTCGATCAGCTGCATCACGCTGCGGATGATCTGGCCGCTGAGGTCCTGATAGCCCTGCGCCATCAGCACCTCGCCGAGATTGCGTCGGATCTGTTCGGCATCGCTGCGCGCGGCGGCGAGGAACTCGTCCATGCGCACGAGGGTTTCGTCGTTCGAGCCCGCGTACAGCGCGCGCCACTGCGTGCCGAGCCGGTCGGCGAGATCGCGCGTGTGCTCGGCGGGCACACAGGACTGCTCCACCAGATCCATGGTGCGGTGCGCCGCCGCGCTGGTGAGTTCGAGCACGTGCTCGAGACTCAGGCGCGCGTCGGGCACCTCGCGCCGGGTGAGATCCTCGAGCCGGGCCTCGTTGCAGAAGCGTTCCAGCGCCGAGCGGATCTCGCGCGTCAGTTCGCCGACCTCCTGCATCAGGCCATGCCCACGCGCCGCCGCCAGCGCGTCGATCTGCGCCAGGAAGCGGCCTTCGTCGCGGCTGTGCCAGGCGGCAACGAGCTCGCCCAAGGCGCCGGAGTAAGGCTCCTGCGCACCGGATTGCGGCGTCTTGCTCGCGGCGCTCATCACGATTTGCCCAGGCTGGCGAAGATCTTGTCGAGCTTTTCCTTCAGCGTCGCCGCGGTGAAGGGCTTGATGACGTAGCCGTTGACGCCGGCCTGCGCCGCTTCGACGATCTGCTCGCGCTTGGACTCGGCGGTGAGCATGAGCACCGGCAGCGTGGACAGGCGCGCATCGGCGCGCACCGTCTTCAGCAGATCGATGCCCTGCATGCCGGGCATGTTCCAGTCGGTGATGAGGAAATCGAAATCGCCGTTCTGCAGCATGGGCAGCGCGGTCTTGCCGTCGTCCGCCTCCTCGATGCGCGTGTAGCCCAGTTCCTGCAGCACGTTCTTGACGATGCGCCGCATGGTGGAGAAATCGTCGACGACGAGAAATTTGAGATCCTTGTTCATGCGCTTCCCAATAGGCGATAGGCGGGCGGCGATGCAAATACCTGCCGCGACTCGTTTCTTGATCGGCGATGCTGTGACAAACTTGAGTGCCCGGATTCATTAGAGGCACATGAGAGACGGATGCGAGATGGATACGGCGGGAAAGAACGCCAGACGGCGGCGCCCATGATTCCCGATCTGTTCGCCGGGCACGAAGCGCCCGGGCGAGAGCCGCTCGGCGCACAGGCCGTCGTACTGCGCGGCTTCGCATTGCCCCGCGCCGAAGCGGTGCTGGCCGCGATCGATGCGGTGACGGCACAGGCGCCTTTCCGCCACATGATCACACCGGGCGGCTTCACCATGTCGGTGGCGATGAGCAACTGCGGCCGCTTCGGCTGGACCAGTGACCGCCGCGGCTACCGCTACAGCGCGCACGATCCCAATAGCGGCAGCGGCGCGCCATGGCCGGCGATGCCGCCCGCTTTCGCCGCGCTGGCGCAAGCGGCCGCGATGAACGCCGGCTTTCCCGGCTTCGCGCCCGATGCCTGTCTGATCAATTGCTATGCGCCCGGTACGCGCCTGTCCCTGCATCAGGACAAGGACGAACAGGATTTCACCGCGCCCATCGTCTCGGTCTCGCTCGGCATGCCGGCGATATTCCTCTTCGGCGGACTCAGACGCGGCGATCGCACCGCACGCATCCCCCTGTTCCACGGTGACGTGGTGGTGTGGGGCGGAGCGGACCGGCTGCGCTACCACGGCGTCGCACCGCTCAGGGACGTGCCGCACGAACGGCTCGGCAGCCGGCGCATCAATCTGACCTTCCGCAAGGCGGGCTGAGCTTGGCCGACACCGGCACTCGACACCGGAGCGGCTTCTCCGCCACGATTTCCGAATCTTCTGTGAGCGCGGCGTGCGCAGCTTCGAGGACACGTACCGCAACATGCTCGACGTCACCGCGCTCCCGTGCTACCGGAAGCGCAAGAAACGGGATGTCCGTGGCGGCGGGCTTATATATAGTGTAGCCATGCATTCATCGGGATTCGGCACAGCGGCATGAAGAGCGAAACGGCAAAATCCGGACGCGGGCGGGAGCGCACCGGCGACGAGCAGCAGCGGACGGCGACACCCGTGCGCGGGACGGCAAGGAACGACGGCCCGGACCACGTCACCCGGCACGCGCACCTCGTCGCCGAAGCCTGCCGCCTGATCGAAGCGGCGGAAACCGCGCCCGCGCTCGATGCCCTCGCCGAACGCGCCGGCATGAGTCCGTTCCATTTCCACCGTTTGTTCAAGCGCGAAACCGGCGTGACGCCCAAGGCCTACGCCGACGCCGTGCGCGCCCGGCGCATGCAGCGCGAACTCGCCGGCGCGGACAGTGTCAGCACCGCCATCTACGACGCCGGCTTCAATACCCACAGCCGCTTCTACGCCAAGGCCGGCGCGCGCCTCGGCATGCACCCGCGCGACTACCGCGCCGGCGGCCGCGGCGCCGAAATCCGCTTCGCCCTCGGCGAATGCACGCTCGGCACCGTCCTCGTCGCCCAGAGCCAGCGCGGCATCTGCGCCATCACCCTCGGCGACGACCCTGAATTCCTGCTGCAGGATCTGCAGCGCCGCTTCCCGCAAGCCGAACTGATCGGCGGCGACGCCGGTTTCGAACGGCTGGTCGCCCAGGTCGTCGGCCTCATCGAAGCACCCGCCATCGGCCTCGACCTCCCGCTCGACATCCGCGGCACCGCCTTCCAGGAACGCGTCTGGCAAGCCCTGCGCGAAATCCCGCCCGGCACCACCGCCAGCTATACCGACATCGCCGCACGCATCGGCGCGCCCAAAGCGGTACGCGCCGTGGCACAGGCCTGCGGCGCGAATCCAGTGGCGGTGGCGATACCGTGTCATCGCGTGGTGAGAAGCGACGGCGGGATATCGGGGTATCGCTGGGGGGTGGAGCGGAAGCGAGCGCTGCTGCGCAGGGAGCGTCGAAAGGAGTGACGCGGTTCCGCTCTGGCCCGCCGGGCCGCTAATATCAAGGCGATGATTTCTCCGGCCCTGCTTCTGATCGGCTTTTCGATATTCAGCGCCCTGCTGCTGGCGCTGACGCATTTCCGCGAATCACGCTACGGCAACCAGAGCGGCGTACGTGCCATGGGCCTGGCACTGATCGCAGCGCTGACTGGTCTGCAGATCGCGCATTGGGGTTGGCTGTATCTTGATCTTCCTTGGGTCGATTCGGCGATCTATCGGATTCTGCTGTTCTCGGTGGCACCAGCCTTCTGGTGGTTCAGTCGACCGCTGCTGACCGCCGACGCCGGCGCGCGCTTTCAGGCCGTTCATCTCCTACATGCACTTCCCATCGTCATCGCGCCCTGGCTTCCTGCCGGGATCGCGCTTCCGCTGGCCTTCATCGTCGGTAGTGCTTATCTGCTTGCGCTCGCTCGCGACGTTTACCGCTTGCGTACACAGCGGGATCAGTTCGTCCGGGAACTGGGGCTACTCGGCGGGGTGTTCGCCCTTGCCATCGGCATTGCCGTGCTCGGCATGGTGCAGCCTCATCTGCCCGGCAAGCTCTTTTTCTCACTGTATGCCAGCGCCGTCGGGCTGGCGTTCCTGCTCGTACAGATCACGCTTGCACAGCGGCCGCATCTGCCAGCGGAGGTGACCGAGACCGCCAAGGCGGCTTACGCTAATTCGACGCTGGCCCGTGTCGACAGCGGGGCGATGCTGGCGCAACTGGATGTCCTGATGACAACCGAAAAAGTATTCCAGGATGCCGATCTGAGCCTGTCCGGGCTAGCGGAACGACTCCATCTCAGTCCCCATCAGCTGTCTGAACTGATCAACGTCAACCTGGGAAAGGGATTTTCACGATATTTGCGCGAACAACGCATCGCCGCTGCTAAGGAAATGCTATACACCGAGCCGTCTGCCTCGGTGCTTTCCGTGGGCCTGAGCGTCGGATTCAGTTCCCAGTCGAATTTCTATGAGGCATTCCGCGAAATCGAAGGGATGACCCCGGGCCAGTACCGCAAACTCCATACCCGCCAATAACCTGCCATACGTTCCGGAATGATCGTTCCGTAGCGTAAATCCGCTTCGGTTCTATCAATCAGGAAGATCCATTGCCCGACATGCGCGAGACTCGAGGCGTCTTCACCCGAAGAGGAGCCTGTGATGAACGCTCGATCCGCCTCCCGGAAGGACGGGAGATGAGAATTCTGCTCACCGGCGCCAGTGGATTCATTGGACGGAACCTGAAGCCCGTACTGGAAAGCATCGGTCATGAAGTCGTGCCGGTTTCGCGCCGCTACGGCGTCGATTTCACCCGCATGCTGTCAGCTCCGAACTGGCTGCCCTGGCTCGATGATGTGGATGCGGTGATAAACGCGGTCGGCATCATCGGCGAGACCCGCGGCCAACGTTTCGATGTGCTGCACTCGATCGCGCCGAAGGCGCTGTTCGATGCCTGTGAGCAGGCAGGTGTACCGCGTGTGGTCCAGATTTCCGCGCTGGGCACGGACGATGCGGCCTTCTCCGCCTATCATCTCAGCAAGCGGGATGCCGACGATCATTTGCGCAGCCTGGACCTGGACTGGTTCATCCTTCGGCCCGCGATCATTTATGGCCGGGGTGGCACGAGCGCGAAGCTGTTCATGCGTCTCGCCCGGCTACCGGTGCTGCCGGTACCGGGCGATGGCAGCCAGCGCTTACAGCCCGTGCATATCGCCGATCTCGTTGCGACGATCATGCTCTGCCTGCATGCACCGGCCAAGCGGACCCTAGACGTAGTCGGCAACGAAACGGTTGATCTCGTCGAGTGGCTGCAACGCATGCGAGGTGCACAGGGACTGCCACCGGCGCCGGTACTGCGTCTGCCGGTGCGCGCCGTGATGGCAGCCGTCCATTTCGGACAATGGATCCACCCCATGATACGCGTCGAAAACATCCGCATGCTGATGACCGGCACGTACGGCGAAGGCAGCGCGTGGCGCGAATTTCTCGGGCGCTCGGCACTCGACTTCACGCCCGAGCTGCTTTACGCCGACGCTGCGGAGGCACTGGCATCCGGCAGGAACGCCTCATGATCTATCTGATCATCAAGACCCTACATATCCTGAGCATGGTACTGCTGTTCGGCACCGGACTCGGCAGCGCCTGGTACAAATGGATGGCTGATCGCAGCGGACAGATCGCTCACATCGTCAACACCAACCGTCAGGTTGTGCTGGCGGACTGGTGCTTCACCACACCTACCGTGATCTTTCAGCCCATCAGCGGAATCGCGCTGGCGATGATGACGGGGATTGCACTGACCACGCCGTGGGTCGTCGCCAGCCTGGCACTGTACGCCATCGCGGGCGCCTGCTGGCTGCCGGTGGTATGGCTGCAGATCCGCATGCATAGGCTCGCGCGGGCTGCACTCGAATCAGGCACAGCACTTCCTCCCGCCTACTGGCGAATGGCGCGCGCATGGTTCTGGCTCGGTGTTCCGGCCTTTAGCGCCATGGCGCTGATCGTCGTCCTGATGGTGTTCAGACAGATTCCGGGAGCAGCCTAGTGAAAGAAGGTCTGATACATAAAGCGTTAGGAGAAAACTGGGAAAAACTACAGGATCCGCTCAAGGCGCATCATCAAGCCAATCCCAGCGTCGATATCGGCCATCTCGACATCGAATTTCCGCACTGGATGACGCCCTATCTTCGCCTGCTCCAGCGATGCGGCGCGCTCCTGGCACGTGCAGGAACACAAGTACCGACGCGTGTCGAAAAGAATCTAGCTGGCGAATGCCAGCACTGGCGGCGCAGCATGCGCTTTCCCGACGGGAGCGTGGTGAAGTTCGACAGCTTCTGGGTGTCGGGCGAGGGCAATCGACTGACCGAGTACGTCAATCCGGCCATGGGGCTTGAAATGACTGTCCATGTCCACGGCGAGGAACTTCACTTCGAGGGCCGGCGTTTCATCCTCAAGCTTGGGCGCATTATCATCGGTCTGCCAGAATGGCTAATCCTCGGCCATACCACCATCGTCGAGCGTGCACTCGGAATGAATGCATTCGCGATGGACTTCCGATTGACACACCCACTGTTCGGGCAGGTGTTTCGATACTCAGGAACGTTCGTCACCGAACGTCGGCCGATATGAATCATATGCTCGCCGTCATTTGCGCGAAAGCCGGGCTCTGGAATCTGGAAAACCTTCAAGTCGCACTGAAACCCGTTTTCACACGGGCATGAGGCGATCATAAATCGCACCAGGCTAACCGCTCCTAGGGCTGTAGCACAGCACGGCCGTGGATCTTGCCTTCGCGCAAACGCTGATACACCTCCACCGCTTTCTCCAGCGGGAAGCGCTCGACTTCGGCCTTGATGCGGCCGACCTCGGCCAGCGCGATCACCTCCATCAGCTCGGTGCGCGAACCCCAATAGGGTACGGAAACCTCGCAACCATAGGGAGGACTGTTCGCCGCGTAATGCACCACGCCACCGGCCAGACCGATCACGCTCAGACGACTGTTGCGTCCGACCACGCGCACGCACAGATCCACCGTCGGCTGCGCACCGACGATATCGAGCGCGACCGTCACCCCGCGCGCACCGGCGATCTTCGCGATCGCCTCCGCCGCTGCATCGGCATCACGCGTATTGATCGTGTACTCGACACCGAGCCGACGCGCATGTTCAAGCTTGGCATCGTCGATATCCGCAGCGATCACCCGCGCCGGCGTCACCGCCTTCAGAATCTGCAAGGCCATGTGCCCCAGCCCACCGATACCGACCACCAGCACCGTCGCTTCCGGCGTCAGCAAAGGCAGCGCTGCCTTGATCGCGTGATAAGGCGTCAGCGCCGCATCGGCGAGCGGCGCCGCCTCGACCGGATCGAGCTTGCCCAGCGGCACCAACAAACGCGGCGACGGCACCAGCATGTACTCCGCCATCCCGCCATCGGAGCCGAGCCCGCCGCCATAGGACGGAATGCTCGCGTGATTCTCGCAATAATTCTCCGCCGAAGTCTGGCAAGTATGGCAACGCCCGCAACCCCAGGGGCCATAAACCGCCACCGGATCGCCTTCCTTCCAGCCCGTCACGCCTTCGCCGAGCGCAGCGATATAACCGGCATTCTCGTGACCGAGGGTGAACGGGCCCTTGAAGCCCATGTCGTG
>CAYLYS010000023.1:0-33930 GCA_964388175.1 uncultured Chromatiales bacterium
CCACCATATAGCCATCCGATAACATCCAAGAAAGTCCATGAGCCCGCCTAAAAACGGGCTTTTTTATTGGTTTTCCTGTACAAGAACGTACAACAGCGTCCATTGACATCCACGGATAAGCGGGAGCAACAGCACTACCCGCCAGAGAAGCTGCTACCGTGGCAGGCGCACTGGATATGAACAAACATGTACGCAGGGAAGGCGTTATTGCACAATGGCTGCCGGCTCCGGACAGCGGGGCTCAGTCGCCGTCTTCATTCTCCATCGCCAGTTGCGACTTGAGCTTATAGGCATCGATGTCGAAGTCGGTGCTGTCCGCAACTGCAGCCTGGACCTGGGGTGAGACGCGCTCCCGTTCCTCCTCGGTCTCGAGCTTTGAGAAGCCGGCCGCAGCCGCCTCGGCGAACAGTTTCTCCGTCAGCCGCTCTGCCCGCGCCTCGTGGCTCTCGATGTCGGGATTGGCGCCGGGAGGGATGTTTTCCTCGATCCAGGTCTCGACCCACCTCAGGAAGCGCTTGCTCATGACTGCCTGCCCCTCTCCCACTTAAGATTTATTTTGGTTTCAAACTTTCCTGAGTATACGCGACCATGGCCGCATAAAGCAGGGCAGCAATGGAATCGAGGGGGGCAACTTTGGGGGCAACGATCAAAATTCTGTGATTGATAAATATTAATTATCAATATCCTATTGAATCAGTTTGCAATCGCCGCCTCATCCAGCCGGGTGCTTAATCGACAGCACCCGGCCAACCTCCGCGATCGTCAGATCGCTTCTCTTGCAGAGACTATCTCTGCTGCCCAACTGAACCGCTCACTCAGCAAAGCATCTTTACGCTCACATGAGAACTTCAATCCGCAGCGACCCGAAACGGCCGCTGCCACTCGCCGTTGAAAGCGATATCAGTGAGCGCCAGGCGCTCGCGTTCGGCGATTTCGCGCAGACGGGCTTTCTCGTGCAGCACGTCGGCATGCGCGCGGTAACCCAGGCCGATGATCGTCTGGGGCTGAACCTGCTCCGGAATACCGAAGGCGGCACGCAGCGCGTCGCGATCGAAGCCGCCCATCTGGTGAGTGGCCAGACCCAACGCCTCGGCCTGCAGCGTCAGCGCGAAAGCGGCGGCGCCGGCGTCGTAGGCGGCTGAAGCGCTGGGCACACCGTCGGCGCGCAGGGTATCGAAAAACACGCCGATCAGCACCGGAGCACGCTTCACCCAGATCTTGTTCATATCGCCGAGCGTGTCGAAGGCGCGCTCGAAGGCATCGGCATCCTGGTAGCGATCCCAGACGATGAAGCGCCAGGGCTGCAGATTGCCGCCCGAAGGCGCCCAGCGCGCCGCTTCCAGCAGCGCCAGCAACTGCCGCGGCTCCACAGGGCGGCCTTCCTGGAAGGCACGCGGACTCCAGCGGCCCGCCAGCAGCGGATGTATCGGCGTACTCGTGACCGCGGGTTTCTCGCTGCCGGGAGCGGGTGGATGGATTTCACTCATGAGCATGCTCCTCGTCATAGAGTGGCATCCGGGCAGCACGAGCAGCGTCATGGTGCGACGCATCACCTCCTGCTGCCCGGCGCACGCTCAGGCTGATTTCTTCGCGGCTTCGAACTCGCGCTTGCGCACTTCCTCGCGCACCGCGGGAATGATCCATCGGCCGTAATCGAGCGCATCGTACAAAGGCTCGTAGCCGCGGTTGAGGAAAGTCGTGACACCGATGTCGTAGTAATCCAGCAAGGCCTCGACGATGGTGTCCGGCGTGCCGACCAGCGCGGTCGAATCGTGCGTCGCGCCGACTGCGGTGGCCGTGGACAACCACAGTGCCTTGTCGTGGCGCTCGCTTCTGGCGGCAGCGGCAAGCAGGCGCTTGGTGCCTGTGCCGGCTACGTGCCCTGGCGGAAGCTTGTAGTTTTTCTCCAGCGCCGCGCGGATCTCATAGGCTTTCTCCCAGGCGAGCTCTTCCGTCGGGCCGATGATCAGGCGTACCGACAGGCTCACCCGCGGCGCGGGCACGCCGGCCTGCTGTGCGGCAGCACGCAGCTTGCCGATCTGCTCCTTGACGTCCTCGAGTGGCTCGCCCCAGAGCGCGTAGAGACTGGTATGGCGGACGGCAACCGGGTAGGCCGCGTCCGACGATCCGCCGATCGAGATCTCGATGTGCGGTTTGGTCAGCGGCTTCAGCGGATTGAAAGCGCCCTGAACCTTGAAGTATTTGCCTTCATAGTCGAAGGGCTCATCCGAGGTCCAGGCCAGCTTGACGACATCCAGATATTCGCTGGTTCGCGCATAGCGCTCGTCCTTGTCGAGCAGGAACTCGCCATGACCGGGCTCCGCCGTGATGCCGGTGATGGCGTGCAGGCGCAGGCGCCCGCCGCCGGTGTAATGATCGGCCGTGGCAAAGGCGCGCGCAGCGATCGTCGGCGCAATCAGCGCCGGGCGGTGCGCGATCATGAATTTCAATCTTTCGGTGTGTGCGGCCGCATAGCTCGCGGTCAGCAGCGGATCGTGGGTCAGGGTCAGCACGCTGTCGAAGCCGGCGTGCTCGTGAGCCCTGGCGAGATCGCGCAGATATTCGAGATCTATGCCACTCTGGCGGCTGCCGCCGGGACCGGCCAACTGGTTGCGGGGAAAAAGTCCGCCGACGAATTCAACAGGCATGGTGCTTCCTTTCTGAGATGGCGGCCGACATGGCCGCGGTAACGCTCCTTGCATAGCATCTACCGTGCCGGTTTTCCGCTGCCGGCAGCCATCATCCGAGGAGTTCGTGCCGCCTCGGCACAATCGAAGTTAACCGTTTGTTTATGATAATTTTGCAAGCACCGTCGAGACGCGCCCCCTCGCCTCCGGTGCGAGCTATATACGTGCGCAGTGCTGCACTCCATGCCCACCGTTGCTTTACCAGCAGCAACCGCGTTCCGTTTTGTCCAATAATCAGCAGCGATGATTTTCGCAGCAGCAGCGGCGACCGCGCGGCAAAGAGCCGCCTGCGCGCTGACGCCAACTGCCAAGTACCGCTCATCGACAATGCAACGCCCATGCGCTAGACTGCGCACCGTCATCGGGGAGTAGCCGCTCTTCGCACGAAGAGGCTTGCGTCAACACACTTGGCCCTCACGGCCATGGCGCAGGCGGTTCCTTCAGCTTGGCAAGACCTTTGACCACAGCGCCTCCGCAAGGGCCGGGGATGCGCCGTGGTCATTCGTCTCAGCCGGCCCCGGAATCAGTGATGGAAGCTTTCCTCATCTCCACCGGCCTGGTCGCCCTCGCCGAGTTCGGCGACAAGACCCAGTTGCTCGCTTTCCTGCTCGCGGCGCGTTTCCGCAAGCCGCGGCCGATCATTGCCGGCATCCTCTGCGCCACCCTGCTCAACCACGCCCTCGCCGGCGCGCTCGGCGGCTGGCTGTCGACGCTCGCGCATCCGGAAATCCTGCGCTGGGCGCTCGGCCTGTCCTTCATCGCCATGGCGGTGTGGACGCTGATTCCCGATCACATCGATGAAGAGGAGGCGCGCATCGCGCAAGGGCTCGGCATCTTCGGCGCCACCACGCTCGCCTTCTTTCTCGCCGAAATGGGTGACAAGACACAGATCGCCACCATCGCACTGGCAGCGCACTATCCGAGCGTGGTGCCGGTCATCATCGGCACCACGCTCGGCATGCTGCTGGCCAATGTGCCGGCCGTCTTCATCGGCGACAGGCTGGCGGGCAGAATACCGATGAAGCTGCTGCACGGCATCGCCGCGCTGATCTTCGCCGCGCTCGGCATTGCCACGCTGCTCGGCGCCGGCTCGATCTTCGGTCTGTAACCGGGAGGAGTTGGTGACAGGCCGCGCTTACGAAGGACGCGGCACGCAACCCATATCGTCGCAACCGCCCTGCTCCGCCGGCGCGGCATGAGCAGCGGCGTGATCCGCAGCACCGCGCTCGGCCAGCAACTGTCCGACCGACGCGCCCACGCTCAGATCGTCGGCACGGCCGAACTCGTGCCGGCGGATCCGCCCGTCCCGATCGATGAGGATCAGTGTCGGCGTGCCGCGCATGCGGTAAGCGCTCATGGTATGCGGAATACCGCCCTGCGCGGCAGGACGATCGACGGCGATGGGAAAGCGCAGACGGTACTCGTGGATGAAAGCTGCCAGCGCTTCCGGCGTCATGACGGCATGATGCTCGAACACCGTGTGCAGGCCGATGACGGTGACGCCCTGCTCCGCGAAGCGTTCATGGATGGCTTGCGCCTGCGGCAGACCATGGATGACGCAGCCGGGGCACAGCATCTGGAAAGCGTGCAGCACCACGACCCGTCCGCGCAGCTCAGCCAGCGTGAGCGGCTGCGGCGCATTGAACCACTGCGCCACGTCCAGCGCCGGCGCCTGAGGATAAGCAGGAGGATCAGCATTCGTGTCGTTCATATCAGGTTCCCGCCGATGATTCCCGTTTCTCGATAAAGAAAGGGCGGAGCCGCGCGGCCCCGCCCTCGCCTGCCGCCTTACTTCAGGTCCGACAGCGCCGCCCCGAAGTTGATGTGAAACGGCTGCCCGTCGATCACCAGCGCGGGCACCGACTTGACTCCCAGCCTTTCCGCCTCGGCGAGACGGTTCTTCTGCTGCCCCAGATGCACCACCTCGACCTCATAGCGGGCCGGATCGAGAGCATGGGCAAACTCTTCCTCGGCAGCGACACAGACGGGACAACCGGCATGGAAAAACAGCGCTTTGCTCATGGCAGACTCCTTTAGGATGTTGAGTAAACATGTTTTGACTCGATGCAAAATAAGATTAGAGTCGAAACATAATACTTGTCAAGCGGTGATTCGAGGCGATACATTGCATGTCATGACAAGCTCCGCCCTGCTCCTCGAACGCCTCGGCGCCCTGATCCATCAATCGGTGCGCGACGACGCCGCGCGCCACGGGCTGCTGCCGATCCACGTGCAGATCCTCGGCTATCTCGCCCAGGCCAACCGCTACAGCGATCTGCCCATCGCCATCGCCGAATACTTCGGCATCACCCGCGGCACGGTGTCGCAGAGTCTGGCCGTGCTCGAACGCAAGGGACTGCTGGTGAAGCGGCCCGACACGCGTCATGGCAAACGCATTCATCTCGAACTCACCGCGGCCGGTACCGCGGTCCTGCGCGATGGCTGGGCCGGTCGCCTCGAAAACGCCTTGCGCGCGGCGGGCGCGGAAGAAGCGATGCTCGCCGACACACTGCGCGCCCTGCTCGTGCAACTGCAACATCTCAACGGCCAGCGCGCTTTCGGCATCTGCCGCCAGTGCGTCCATTTCATCAACGAAGACGGCGGCACGCGCTGCGGTCTCACCGGCGAAGCGCTGGCAACGGAGCAGACCGCGCGCATCTGCCGCGAATGGACCGCGCCGCAGACCGTACCGGCGTGATCGCATCGACCTGATCATGCCGGCCCCACCGTCTGCAAACGCGATCTCCGCGGCATCGATCGTCGCCCGCCTGGATTCGGTGCACGCACGCATCGCCGCCGCCTGCGCGGCGGCCGGACGCGATCCGGCAACAGTCCGTCTGCTGCCGGTTTCCAAAACCGTGCCCGCCGCGCGGCTGCGCCTGGCCGCGGCGGCGGGCTGTATCGAACTGGGCGAAAACAAGGTGCAGGAAGCGCAGGAGAAAGCGATGGCGCTGGCGGATCTCGGCCTGCGCTGGTCGATCATCGGCCATCTGCAATCGAACAAGGCCAAACTCATTGCCCGTTTCGCCCACGAATTCCAGGCGCTCGACAGTCTCGCGCTGGCGGCGACGCTCGAGCGCCGGCTCGAACTCGAGGACCGCACATTGGACGTGCTGGTACAGATCAACACCTCCGGCGAACAGAGCAAATTCGGCCTGCAGCCGGAGGCGGCAGCAGACTTTCTGCGCGCCATGCCGGCCTATCCGCGTCTGCGCGTGCGCGGGCTGATGACGCTGGCGATATTCTCGGCCGAGCAGACGCGCGTGCGCGCCTGCTTCCGCCTGCTGCGGGAACTGCGCGAGCGGCTGCGCGACACGGCCCCGGCCGGCATCGCGCTCGACGAGCTGTCGATGGGCATGTCCGGGGATTTCGAAATCGCCATCGCCGAAGGCGCGACCACGGTCCGCATCGGCCAGGCCATCTTCGGCCCGCGCGCACAACCCGACAGTCACTACTGGCCGGAGTAAGCCGCATCGTCCACGCATTGAGAACGATTGAAAACGGCAGCCCGCCGCCCGCATCGTGGCCGGCACCGGCGGCATCGGCTATGCTGTCCGCTGAACACACCCGCACGAGGATCGGATCATGAGCTGGGAACCGCCCGCAGCCCCGCCTTCCGCCAGCGCCATCGACATCATCCTGATTCCGCGCAGCGCCGACCTCGGCAGCGGCCTGCACGTCCACCGCGCCCTGCCCTCGGCGCAGCGGCGCATGGTCGGCCCCTTCATCTTCTTCGATCAGATCGGCCCCGCTGTGCTAGGCGCGGGCAATGGACTGGACGTGCGGCCACATCCGCACATCGGGCTCGCCACCACCACCTATCTCTTCAGCGGTGAAATCCTGCATCGCGACAGCCTCGGCTATGTGCAGCCGATCCGCCCCGGCGAGGTCAACTGGATGACCGCCGGCAGCGGTATCGCGCATTCCGAACGCACGCCGCCGGCACTGCGCCCGATCGAGACACCGCTCTCCGGCATCCAGACCTGGGTTGCCCTGCCCAAACGCTACGAGGAAACTGCGCCCGCCTTCTCGCACTACGACGCCGATGCGCTGCCGCTGCTCGAAGGCGAAGGCAAGCGGGTACGTCTCATCACCGGTGCGCTCTATGGCGCGCGCTCGCCGGTGGAAGCCTTCTCCGATATGTTCTACGCCGACGTCGCACTGGAACCGGAGGCGACACTGAACATACCTGTCGAGTATGAAGAGCGCGCCGTCTACCTGGTCGAAGGCGCAGTGGAAATCGACGGCAGCGAACGCTTCGGCGTCGGCCGCCTGATCGTATTCCGCCCCGGCGCCGCCATCCTGCTGCGCGCGCTCGATGCGCCGGTACGGCTGCTGCTGCTCGGCGGCGCCACCATGGACGGACCGCGCCACGTATGGTGGAACTTCGTTTCCAGCTCGCGCGAGCGCATCGAACAGGCCAAGGCCGACTGGCTCGCCGGACGTTTCGATGCCGTACCGGATGAAAGCGACTTCATCCCGCTGCCGGAAGACAAAAAGGCATCGGTGAAATACCCCTGAGCCGTTCCCGCGGCGCGCTCCACGCGCGATCAGACAAGGCTTGACTCGACCGGCGGCTGTAGACACAATCACTGTCGTCATTCATATACAGCCAGCAGGCACCATGCTGACCGCACGCCGGCGCATCGTCACAAACGCTGTCGCACCGTACCGCCCGCCCGGCATCGCGCCGTACGGCGGCCTGTTCCGCCACCGGCGCACGAGCCGGCACGCCATTCCTTCCGCACGATGAAACGGTTGCGGTCCGGATCTTCCTTCTCCAGCGCGGCGCGATGCGGCCGCCACCCGGACCTCCCGCTTTCACCAGACGATCCACCGATCCGCAGCGCCGATACGGCTACCGACTCCGGTACCAACAACGGCAGCGGGTCGTCGCACTCATAACGACACAGGCACTGCACTTCCGGGGAGGCTTTCGTGAGCACGGCAATGGACATGATGCTGAAGCAGACGGTGGACACGCTGCTCGAATATCCCCAGTTGCAACGCGGCGAACGCCGGCACCGGCCGGTCACGCGCACCGTCCCCAGCGGTCACGCCGATCTCGACCGGCGCCTGCCCGACGGCGGCTGGCCCTGCGGCGCGCTGACCGAAGTCCTGCTGCCCCGCCCCGGCATCGGCGAACTGCCGCTGCTGCTGCCCGCGCTGCAGCGCCTGCACCAGGAACGGCGCTGGATCGCGCTCGTCGCACCGCCCTACATCCCCTACGCGCCGGCCTGGGAAGCGAGCGGCGTGGACATCTCGCGCCTGCTGTGGGTACGCCCACGCAACAGCGCCGATTATCCGCAAGCGATGGAACAGGCACTGCGCTCGGGCACCTGCGACGCTGTCCTCGGCTGGTCCGAACAGAGCGCCGGCTTCGGCCACATCCACCGCCTGCAGCGCGCCGCCGAAGCCGGCGACTGCCTGGGCATCCTCTTCAACCCCGAAGACAAAGCCTGCCACGCCACCCCCGCCGCGCTACGTGTGCGTCTCGAACCGGATGCGCAGGGCGTGCAGGTGCATTTGCTGAAGAGCGGGAGACAGCGGGGAAAAACCTGAGGAAGGACCGTCTCAGCATATTGCTCGGCCCACCACCGAAAGTAATCTGGATACGCCTGGGAAATTGCACGACGGCGGACATCGCACGGCTGCTCCGCCTGCACTCAGAGGAGATTCAGGAATTCGACCTACATACGAAAACGGCTTTTCTGGCCTGGGGATAAATTGACCCGAAAAGGATCAGGCCCTCTGCGTGCGGCTCAAAGGATCTGCCCCTTATAGTGAACGGAGCTGCGCCTACTCCGGCCGCATATGCGGAAACAACAGCACATCCCTGATCGAAGCCGCATCGGTGAACAGCATCACCAGACGATCGATGCCGATGCCCTCTCCCGCCGTCGGCGGCATGCCGTGTTCCAGCGCGCGGATGTAGTCGGCGTCGAAGTGCATGGCTTCTTCGTCGCCGCCTTCGCGCGCCTTGAGCTGGTCGCGGAAGCGTTCGGCCTGGTCTTCGGCGTCGTTGAGCTCGGTGAAGCCGTTGGCGATTTCGCGGCCGGCGATGAAGAGCTCGAAGCGGTCGGTGACTTCGGAATCGAGATCGTTGCGGCGCGCGAGCGGTGACACTTCGGTCGGATAGGAAGTGATGAAGGTGGGGTCGAGCAGTTGCTCTTCGACCGTCGCTTCGAACAGTTCGAGCTGCAGCTTACCGAGACCGTAATCGGGCTTGACCGGTATGCGGCGAGATTGCAGCAGCGCGGTGAGTGCGGCGCGGTCCTGCAGCGTGTCGGCGCTGACGTCGGGGTTGTATTCGAGGATCGCATCGCAAAAGGCAAGGCGGCGAAACGGCTTGCCGAAATCGATGCGCTGGCCCTGATATTCGATGACACCATCGGCGGAAAACAGCAGCGCGAGGCCGCGCAGCAGCTCTTCGCTGAGATCCATCAGTTCGTGGTAATCGGCATAGGCCTGATAGAACTCGAGCATGGTGAATTCGGGATTGTGCCGCGTCGAGACGCCTTCGTTGCGGAAGTTGCGGTTGATCTCGAATACACGCTCGAAGCCGCCGACCACCAGGCGCTTCAAATAGAGCTCGGGCGCGATGCGCAGATAAAACGGGATGTCGAGCGCATTGTGATGGGTCTTGAATGGCCGCGCCGTGGCGCCGCCCGGCAGCGCCTGCATCATCGGCGTCTCGACTTCGAGGAAGTCGCGATCGATGAGGAAGCGGCGGATGAAATCGATGATCTGCGTGCGCCGGCGGAAAGTCTCGCGCACCGGCTCGTTCATGATCAGGTCGAGATAGCGCTGGCGATAGCGCATTTCCAGATCGACGATGCCGTGATACTTTTCCGGCAGCGGCCGCAGCGCCTTGGTCAGCAGACGAACCTCATCGACGCGCACGGACAGCTCGCCGGTCTTGGTCTTGAACACCACACCCTCGGCGCCGACGATGTCGCCGATGTCCCACTTCTTGAATTCGCCATAGACCTCTTCGGACACCGCTTCGCGCTGCACGTAGAGCTGGATGCGGCCGGACATGTCCTGGATGTGGATGAAGGCGGCCTTGCCCATGATGCGCCGCGTCATCATGCGCCCGGCGATCCTCACCCGACGCGGCTCGGCCTCCAGCGCCTCGGCGTCGTGTCCGCCGTATTCGGCATGCAGCTCCGCGGCGACGGCATTGCGGCGAAAATCGGCCGGAAAGGCGATGCCGCGCTCGCGCAGCGCCTTGAGCTTATCGCGCCGCTGTGCGATCTGTTCGTTTTCGTCCTGTGTCTGTTCCATCCCCACTCCCCCCGCTCGGGCCGCTGCACCGGCGGCGCGGCCACTGCTTGTTCTGTGTAACGCCGCGGCGCTTACAGCCCCTGCTTCAGGCTCGCCTCGATGAAACGATCGAGATCGCCGTCGAGCACGGCCTGGGTGTTGCCCGTCTCCACGCCGGTGCGCAGATCCTTGATACGCGACTGGTCGAGCACATAGGAGCGGATCTGGCTGCCCCAGCCGATGTCACTCTTGCTGTCTTCGAGCGCCTGCTGCTCGGAACGGCGCTTGTTGAGCTCCTGCTCATACATTTTCGATTTCAGCTGCGCCATCGCCGTGGCGCGGTTCTTGTGCTGCGAACGGTCGCTCTGGCAGGCGACGACGATGCCGGTCGGCACGTGAGTGATACGGATCGCCGATTCGGTGCGGTTGACGTGCTGGCCGCCGGCGCCGCTGGCGCGATAGGTATCGACCTTGAGATCCGCCGGATTGATCTCGATCTCGATCGAATCGTCGATCTCCGGCGAGACGAACACCGAGGCGAAGGACGTATGGCGGCGGTTGCCCGAATCGAACGGCGATTTGCGCACCAGGCGATGGACGCCGATCTCGGTGCGCAGCCAACCGTAGGCGTACGGGCCTTCGAATTTCACCGTGGCGCTCTTGATGCCGGCCACTTCACCGGCGGAGGCTTCGATCAGCTCGGTCTTGAAGCCGCGCTGCTCGCCCCAGCGCAGATACATGCGCAGCAGCATCTCGGCCCAGTCCTGCGCCTCGGTGCCGCCCGAGCCGGCCTGGATATCGAGGAAGGCGTTGTTGGCATCGGCCTCGCCGGCGAACATGCGCTGGAATTCCAGCGTCGCCAGTTCCTTCTCCAGCTCCGCGAGATCCTGCAACACCGCCTGGGTAGCATCGGGATCGTCTTCCTCGGCCAGCAGCTCGATCAAATCGGCGGCCTCGCGCAGACCCTTGTCGAGCACAACATAGGTATCGACGACGCCCTCCAGCCGCGCGCGCTCGCGGCCGAGTTCCTGCGCACGGGCACTGTCGTTCCAGATCTTGGGATCTTCCAGCTCGCGCCGGACTTCGGTCAGCCGCTCCTGCTTCTGATCGACGTCAAAGATACCTCCGCAGGTCATCGAGACGGGCTCGCATATCCTTGACTTGGCTGACTATGGCATTGAATTCGAGCATGGGAGTCTTGATCCGGCGACGATGGATGAGGCGGCGATTGTACTACAGGCGAGGCCGTGACGGCTAAGCCGACGCTGCCCACCACGCGTTATCGGGAAGACAGGCTCCGTTTCCCAGCAGGCCTTGCAGGCTGGTGTAATCGGGGTCAGGCCCCATTCCCGGGTTTGTGGTTCGAACGGTGTCGGAGATGCCTTTCCAGGACCGTCGGCGCCAGGGATGGCGCCGTCGAGCGGGCAGGACGCCAAGAGCGCGTCCTGGAAAGGCATCTCCGACACCGTTCCGCAAGATTCGCTGGGAATGGGGTCTGACCCCGATTACTCTCTCACGCGCTGATATGCTCGATCACCAGCTGCGGATTGAGCCGGCCGCGGAATTCGTTGACGTCCAGGCGATAGACGATGTGGATCGGCCCGCCGCGCTCGGCGCGCGCCAGATCCTGCTCGCGGTTGAAGGCGATGGCGTCGATGCGCTGCGCGCTGCCGGGCGGCGACAGCGTCAGCTTGAGATGGCGCTCGGCGAGCAGCCGGCAATCCTGCACCTCGAAAGCGCCGTCGAACATCGGCTCGGGGAAACCCTGGCCCCACGGCCCCGCCGATTGCAGCAACTGGGCGACGTCGAGCGAAAGCTCTTCCGGCGCGAGTTCGCCGTCGCTGTAGATGACGCCGCGCAGATCCGCCGGATCGAGATGCCGGCGCACCTCCTCTTCGAAGGCGGTGCTGAACGCCGGGAAATCCCCGACGCGCAGCCCGAGGCCCGCCGCCATGGCATGGCCGCCGAAACGCGGAACGAGCCCCGGGTGGCGCGTCGCCACCGCTTCCAGACAATCGCGGATGTGCAGACCCGGCACCGAGCGCGCCGAGCCCTTGAGCTCGCCGTCGCCGCCCGGCGCGAAGCAGATCGCCGGACGGTGCGTACGCTCCTTGATGCGCGAGGCGAGAATGCCGATCACGCCCTGATGCCATTCCTCATGATAAAGGCAGACCGAAACCGAGGCCGCGGCGGCGGAAGCGCGCAACAGATCGTCGTCGAGAAAAGCGAGCGCCTGATCCTGCATGTCGCGCTCGATGCGCCGGCGCTCCTGATTGAGCTCGTCGAGCCGCGTCGCCATGGCGCGCGCCTCGTCCTCATCCTCGGACAGCAGCAGCTCGATGCCGAGCGACATGTCCTCCAGCCGGCCCGCCGCGTTCAGCCGCGGACCGAGCGCGAAGCCGAGATCGCCGGCGCCGAGGCGCTCGCGGCGGCGCTTGGCGACGGCGATCAGCGCCGTGATGCCGGGGCAGCACTGGCCGCGGCGGATGCGCGCCAGCCCCTGAGCGACGAGGATGCGGTTGTTGCGGTCGAGCACGGCGACATCGGCCACGGTGCCGAGCGCGACCAGATCGAGCAGATCGGCGAGCCGCGGCTCGGCAAGACCGCGCGCCGCCAGCCAGCCGCTGTCGCGCAGACGCCGGCGCAGCGCCAGCATGACGTAGAAGATCACGCCGACGCCGGCGAGATGCTTGCTCGGAAAATCATCGCCGTGCTGGTTGGGGTTGACAATGACGTCGGCCGCGGGCAGCTCGGCACCGGGCAGGTGATGATCGGTGACCAGCACGCGGATGCCGAGCGCGCGCGCCGAGCGCACGCCTTCGATGCTGGAAATGCCGTTGTCCACGGTGACGATCAGCGCCGGCTGCAGACGCGCCGCCTGCACGACGATCTCGGGCGTAAGCCCGTAACCATATTCGAAACGGTTGGGCACCAGATAGCGCGCGTCGGTGGCGCCGAGCGCGCGCAGCGCACGCATGGCGAGCGCACAGCTGGTGGCGCCGTCGGCGTCGAAATCGCCGACGATGAGGATGCGCCCGCCGCTGTCGATCACGGTGTGCAACAACTCGGCGGCCGCGCCGCAGCCGGCCAGGGATTCGGGAGCATGGAGATGCTCCAGCGAGCATTCCAGCTCGGCGGCGGATGCGACCGCGCGCCCGGCGTAGATACGCCGCAGCACCGGGTGCAGACCGGGCAGAAAGGTTGCGCCGGCCCCATGCGCCGACGGCTGGCGCCGCTTGATCAGGATATCGTTCATCGTCTCGGAATCGTCAGGTCGGCAGGTACAGATGCGCCGCCCGCGAGCGGCGCCACCAGCGCCGCCGCAGCGCGCGGCCGCTGATATGATACTCGGCGCCGTCGCCGGGGCAAATGCGCAGGCGATCGAGCGCGCCGCTGCCGAGCGCCGCGCCCAGCGCCTCGAACCAGCGCGCGTGCAGTTCCTGCATGTGCGCGCACCAGCTTTCGACGTCGGCGAGACCGAGCGGTTCGCGCAGGCAGTCGATCGCCGCCGCGTGACTGCCCTCCCCCGCCACGCTCAGCCACGAACTGGCATCGCCCGGCAGATCATGGCCGGCGATACCGGCATTGAGCGCCAGGCCATGCGCGTAAGCATCGTCCGACCACACCGCCGCCAACGCCCTATCCGGCGTGCAGTCGCGCCGCGGCGGCAGCACGCCGCCGCCCCAGAACCACAGACCGTTGATCTGCGGCCGGCCCGCGGCGGCACGCCGCGCGTTGACCTCGCTCGCATGCAGCACCATCTGCGCGTGATTGAGCAGACGCCGCCAGAGACGCCCGTCCTCGCCCTGCGGCAAATGCGGATAGAGATCGGCGCCGATGACCGCGGGCAGCGGCGCGAACCGCGTGCGCGGCGGCTGCGGCCATGGCAGATACCAACGCGTCGGCGCATGCGGCTGCGGCCTTACCCCTTCTTCCGCCATCTGCTCGGCGAACTCGGCGCACA
Source organism: uncultured Chromatiales bacterium (assembly GCA_964388175.1). Classification (GTDB taxonomy): domain Bacteria; phylum Pseudomonadota; class Gammaproteobacteria; order SZUA-140; family SZUA-140; genus JAITWN01. The sequence goes on from CAYLYS010000023.1 coordinate 13,918, forward strand.
GCGCCGACGCTTCGTTCGCGGTGATGCCGAGCGCGGCCGAACCCAGCATCACCGCCTTGTCGATACCGGCCTGGATGTGCACCGGATCCGCGCGCAAGCAGTAGCCCTCGCTGCGTGCGCCGGTCTCACCGAGCAGCGCGAGCGGCGCCACCGCGGCACCGTCATCATCATTGCCATCCTCGGATGCAAAACCGAACAGCCGCGCCAGCGCCGTCTCCAGTGTTGCCGGCGCCGCCGCGACGCGGTCGGCGCGCGCCAGCAGCCATTCGAGCATGGGCAGGCGCAGCGCGGCGAAGGCTGCGGCGCGGGCAGCGCGCGGTCCCGACAGACCGGGCACCAGCAGAATCAGTTCACGCATGGCACGAAACGGCTGTTTCAATGCGGCCAGCACGCGGAATCGGCGGGCAGCGCCGGATCGGGTCCGTCCTGCGTGAGCGCGAAGACGCCGCAGGCATCACGCGCCTGATCGCTGCCGGGACGCGGCTGGGCGAGCGCGCGGTAAACGCGCCGTGCGTCGGCCACCGGCGCCAGCCGCAGGCGGTAATGACCTTCCGCCGAATCCGTTTCATCATGGCTCCATCCGATTTCACTCAGGCTTTCCGCGTAGCGGTAATGCGCGGCATGGTAACGTTCCTGTGCCAGTTGTATCTGGTAAAGCGCAGTGACCGCATCCAATCTGCGGCTCTTGCGCACCAGCTCACCGTAACTCGGCCAGGCCAGCGCCAGCAGAATGGCGAGCACCGCCATCGCCAGCAGCAGTTCGATCAGCGTCACACCGCGATACGCGGAAACCTCTTTTTTCCTAAGCATGATTCAGCCATCCATGGCATGGCACGCGTCCGCTTGCGGCATGTCCGCCGGCGATCGCGCGTGCTTCAATCGCTCCATCGACGGGCCGCTCCGGCAGGCATCATAGGCGCGCAGCAGCGGCAAGTTCAACCACGGTCATGAGAGGCAAACCATGCCGCGCGGATTCACGCTCATCGAGGCGATGCTGGTCATCGCCGTGCTCGCCATCCTGCTCACCGCGGGACTGCCCTCGTTCGCATCGCTCATCGATCGCCAGCGTCTGCGCGGCGCCGCCGCCGATGTGCACGCCGCACTGCTGCTGGCGCGCGCGGAGGCGATGCGCCGCGGCACGGCGGTCAGCGTCGCCTTTGCCGGCACCGCCGATGGCAGCTGGTGTCATGCCCTGAGCGACCAGGGACCCTGCGACTGCCTGCGTCCGGCAGTATGCACGCTCGGCGGCGAATCCGTCCGCGCCGTACTTGGCGACGGCTTCCGCGGCGTGCGGCTCAGCGCCGCCTTCGCCACGCCGCAGAGCGCCACCTTCCATCCGGCGCGCGGCACCGCCAGTCCGGGCACGGTGTGGCTGAGCCTGGGCAGGGGCGATGATGAAATCCGCGTCGTGGTGAGCAGCCTGGGCAGGATACGCCTGTGCGCGACGGCGCTGACGGATTACCCGCCATGCTGAGCGTACCCACCATGAACAACACCCACCGGCGCATGCACGGGCACACGCTGAGCGAACTGCTGATCGCCACCGCCATCGCGCTGCTCATCCTCTCCGGCGTTGCTTTCATGTACGGCGAATTCGCCCGCGCCAGTCATCGCCTGCTCGGCGCAGCGCAGCTTCAGCAGGCGCTCGCCGCCGCCGGCGCGCTCATCAGCGGCGAGCTGCGTCGCGCCGGTTACTGGAGCCACGCCCGCGACACGCTCGGCGGCCATGCGGTCAACGGCTACGCGCCGCTGCGCATCGTCGGCGGTGACTGCATCCTCTACAGCTACGACAAGGACCACAACGCGCCCGATGGGCAGCCGCGCGAGGACGACCGCTTCGGGCTGCGCCTCGCCAACGGTGCGCTGCAACTCAAGACCAGTGACACGCACTGCAGCGCTGCGGACTGCGCCTCCTGCGCGAGCGGTGTGTGGTGGGCGATGACCGATCCGCAGCACATCACCGTCACTGCCCTCGCTCTGGACGAAGAACGCCATGTGCACGACAGCGGAAACGGTGCCGCGATCGCGGTGCGCAACATCCGCTTCGTGCTCAGCGGCGAGCTGAAGCGCGACCCTTCCATCCGCCACACCCTCACCGCCCGCATCAATGTGCGCAACGATGAAATCCTGTGAGCACCGCCACCCGCGGCAGCGCGGCGCCAGCCTGGTCATCGTCGCCCTGCTGCTGTTCTGCCTGACGCTGATGCTGCTCTACGCCGTGCGCTTTCAGGCCACGGAACAGCGCCTCGCCGGCCACGAGGTGCGCGCACGGTCTTTGCTCGCCGCCGCCCAGGCCGGCCTGGAAACCGCACTCGTGCGCGCCGACGTGCTGCTGCATGACGCCGCAGCAGGCTTCGACGGTGCGGGCCGTTTCGAACGCGCCGGCCCGGACGGCACGCTCGATGCGGACGTGAGCTTCCATACCCGCCTGCACAATCATGGCCTCACGCCGCACAGCGTTGCACTCATCGAAATCGAAGCGCACGGCAGTGACGATCGCGGCGGCAGACGCACGGTCCGCCAGCAGGCGGTGCTGCGGCCCTGGCTGCGGCATACGCCGCCTGCGCCGCTCGTCGTCAGCGGCGAAATCGATCTGCCCGGCACGATCACCATCGACAATGACGGCGGCGGCATTCTGGCCTGGAGCGGCGGCCCTTTTCTCGCCCCTGCAGCTACCCTGAACGCTAGCGAGCCGCCGCACTGCCCTCCCGCCGGCATCTGCGCCGACGATGCGCGGCTCGCCGCCTTTTCCGCCGCGGCGCTGGCCGAATACTTTCTGGCACGCCCGCCGTCGCAGTTGCATGCGCTCGCCGGCGGTGAACGCGCATTGCGCCTGCTCGGCAGTGGCGACGCTGCGGTACGGCTGGACACTGCCACGTTCGGCGACAGCGACGATCCGCTGCTGCTGTTCATCGACGGCGATCTGGAAATCAGCGGCGAAGTGCAAGTCGAAGGATTGCTTTACGTGCACGGTGACTGGCTGCCGGGAAGCGGCACGCTCACCGTCCACGGCGCCATGATCGTCGCCGGTGCGGCACATCATCGGGGACGCGCACATCTGCGATATCATCGCGCCGCGCTGCAGCGGCTGTCGACGAGCGGCATCTACGCCCGCATCGCCGGCAGCTGGACGGATCTCTGAAGCATGCGCCAGGCCGCGACACAACACCAGCGTATGCGAGGCTATCTGCTCATCGAGGCGCTGATCACTCTTCTGATCGCTGCCGGCGCATTTGCGACTCTGATGGCGCTGCAGCTCGATCTGCAGCGCCAGGCACGGCTCGCGGCCGAGCGTGTCTTCGCCGCGGGCTGGGCGGAACACAGCGGCGAAGCGCTGCTGGGGCGCATCCGCGCCGGCGATGCTGTCGCAGATAACAGTGGTGATGATACGGGTGCCGATAGCGGCGACGACGACTTCTGGCCCGCCACCGCTGTCAGCGATCCCGCGCAGACACCGCCCGGCTACTGGAAGCGATGGACCCTCTCCCCGGTGCCGCTATCGGCACCCGTATCGACACCGGCAGCGACATCGGCACCGCTATCGATGATCGAGGTCATCGTCGAATGGCCGCAGCGCGACAGCGATCCGCTGCGCCGCCTGCGCTGGCACAGCGCGGCGCAGGCGGCCGGCGCTCTCGAGAGCGCGCAGGCGAGCGTCGCGACAGTTCCGCCGATCTCGCCCTGAAGCGGGTGAAAACGCCCCGCCGCCGCCGGATTTTCGTCTCAAAACGGCAACAGGTGCTTATGCACCACTATGAAATTAAAAGTTTTTTTTGACATGCCGATGATAGCTATGGCGTACTAGGCAAAGACACGTACGCGATCCCCCGATGCCATCCGGGGGTCGATTCGGATCCGCGGGATCCGTGAAACACCGACGAGGTCCATGTCCATACTGAGCCGTTTCCTACTCGCCATGACACCACTCGCGTTGCTCATCGACAGCGCCGCCGCAAGCGAGCTGATTCGCAGTCCGGCGGACAAAAGAAGCTATGAAGCGCTGACGCTGGACAACGGTCTGCGCGTGCTGCTCGTTTCCGATCCCGACACTAGCACCGCCGCCGCGGCGCTCAACGTGGGCGTGGGCTATTTCAGCGATCCGCCCGATCGCGCCGGCCTGGCGCACTTTCTCGAACACATGCTGTTCCTCGGTACGCGCAAGTATCCCGAACCCGACGCCTACCGGGAATTCATCATCGGCCACGGCGGACGTCACAACGCCGCCACCGGCGCCGAATACACCAGCTATTTCTTCGACATCGGGCGCGACCACCTGGAAGCCGGGCTGGAGCGCTTCGCGCAGTTCTTCATCGCGCCGCTGTTCAATCCGGAATACGTGCGCCGGGAGATGCAGGCGGTGGAAGCGGAATACCGCCTGCGCCTGCGTGACGATGGCCGGCGCCTGAACGACGCGGTGAAGGAAACCGTCAACCCCGCGCATCCCTACGCCAAGTTCTCCACCGGCAATCTCGACACGCTCGGCGACCGCGCGGATGAAACGGCGCGCGAAGCGGTGATCGCCTTTTACGAGCGCCATTATTCGGCTGATCTGATGACGCTGGCGGTGATCGGCGCCGAACCGCTGCCGGCGCTGAAAAGCATGGTCGAACGCCATTTCAGCGCCATCCGCAACACCGGCATCGCCGCACCCACGGTCGATGTGCCGCTGCTTCCGCCCGCCTACGGCGCGCAGCGTCTCGACGTCGTGCCGTTCAAGGATCAGCGCCTGCTGCGCCTGGAATTCACCTATCCCTGGCAGGAACGCTACGCGCTGAGCAAGCCCACCGTCTACCTCGCCCATCTCATCGGCAACGAAAGCCATGGCAGTCTGCATGCTATGCTGCAAGCGCGCGGCTGGATCACGCGACTCAACGCCGGCGGCAGCCGCATGGCCGACAATGAGGGCGTCTTCTCCATCTCCGTGGAACTGACCGAGGACGGCGTACACCGGGTCGACGACATCACAGCGCAGGTTTTCCACTACCTGCGCCTGATCGCGGAGCGCGGCGTCAGCGCGGACATCCACAACGAACTCGCGCGCATCAGCCGTCTGAACTTCCTCTATCGCGAACCGGCGGCGCCGCGCAGCGAAGCGGTCACGCTCGCCGCCAATCTGCGGCATTATCCCCCGCCGCTGACGCTGGCCGGTCCCTATCAGCTGGACAGCTATGATGAGCACACCATCCGCGCGGTACTGTCCTGGCTGCGCCCGGAGCGGGTGCGGCTCACCGTCGTCGCGCCGGAGCTGTCCGCGACGCGCACGAGCCGCTATTACAGCACGCCTTATACGCTGCGCCCGCTCGATGAAGAAACTCTGGCGCGCTGGACCGGGGCGAAAGCGGATGCGTCCCTGGCGCTGCCAGCGCCCAACGATTTCGTGCCGCGCCATGCGCGGCTGAAGGCGGCGCCAGAAGCGATACCAGAAGCGATGCCGGCGGGACGCGCCAAACCCGCGCTGCTGTCGGCTACCCACGGCACGCAGATCTGGCATCTGCAGGACAGCCAATTCCGCGTACCGAAATCCGATCTGTTCGTCACCATCGAGAGTGAAACCGCTGTCGCCACCGCGCGCGGCGCGGCGCTGACGGCGCTGTTCCTGTCGCTGCTGCGCGATGCGCTGACGCCGCATACCTACGCCGCCGAAGTCGCCGGGCTGCGCCATTCGGTCTACAAGACCACGCGCGGCTTCGGTCTCAGCATCTCGGGATACGACGAGAACAAGCACATACTGTGCGCGCGCCTGCTCGATGAACTGCTGGGGCTGAAAGTGGATGCGGCCACTTTCACCATCCACCGCGACGAACTGCTGCGGCAATGGGAAAACCGTGCGCTCGACAGCCCCTACATCCAGCTGTTCACCGCGCTCGACGATCTGCTGCATTTTCGCCACTGGCCCGCGGACACCCTGCTACAGGCGTTGCGGCAAGTGTCGCTGCAGGAATTCACTGATTTCATTCCGACACTGCTGGCCGACGTCCGCCTCGAAATCCTCGCCCACGGCAATCTCACCGCCGACGAGGCGCGGACGCTCGGCGGCATGATCGCCGAGCGGATCTTCGCGCGAGCGCAGCCCGCCCCGGCGCTGGTGCGCGAAGTCGCGCGCATCCAGCCCGGTGCCCAGTACCTGCGTTCAGTCGCCACCCGTCATGACGACAGTGCGGTGCTGATCTACTACCAAGCGGAAGACACCGGCATCGACACCGCGGCGCGCATGCTGATGGTCGAGCAACTGCTCAAATCCGCCTTCTTCGATACGCTGCGCACGCAGGAACAGCTCGGCTATGTGGTCAATGCGCAGAGCCTGTCCGCCCTGCGCGTACCCGGACTGGCGTTTCTGGTGCAATCACCCGCCCGGGGTACGGCGCCGCTCGCCGCCCGCGTCGAGCGCTTCGTCGCCGACCACCGCGAACAGATCGCCGCCATGGATGCGCCGGTCTTCGCGCGCCATCGCCAGGCGGTACTCACCACGCTGACGGAAAAAGACACCAGTCTGCTGCGCCGCAGCCAACGGCTCCAGGCCGAGCTCGCTCTCGGCGAACACCGCTTCGATCGCCGGGAACGCCTCGCCGCGGTCATCGAGAAGCTGGATCACGAAGAGCTGCTCGCGTTCTATGACCGTCATCTGCTGTCGGAACAGCGACGCCGCATCATTCTGCAGGCGGCGGGACAGCAACACCTTGATCAGGCGCTCGTCGCGGGCGAAACCCTGCCCCTCATCCAGGACATCGACGCCTTGCGCCGCGCCGCCGCCAGCTTCCGCCTGTCCGCGGACAGCCGATCCGCAGCCATCACGGTGACGGCCGTCGCGGCGGCGGAAGCGGATTTTGTGCTCGAACCCCTTCCCGCACCCCTTGCGGAATAAGGGCGGACGCGGCGGCGGCCCCCCCGGAACGAACATCACGGAGTTCCCGTTCATGATGCAAACCGGAAAAACCGGCAGGATGATGATGACGATGGCAGTGCTGGCCGCGCTGTCGCTCGGCCCGGGCGCGCCGGCGCGCGCCGAACAGGCTGTCGCCACCTTCCCCGAACTGCTGAGCAGCGTCTGCAGCGATCTCCGGCACATCATGCCGGCACTGCAGCCTTCGCTGCGCGGCAAGGAGCTATTGCTGCAGGAAGCCGAACGGCTGGCGCTGCCGGATCAAACCCGCACGCTGCTCACCGAGCGGCTGAGCAACAATGCCTTCAGCATCAGCCAAAGCCAGCTATGGGAACCGTTCGAATCGTTCGATATCGCGCTGCAGGCGCGCAGCGAAGACGCTGGCCTGCTCAAGGCACGCTTCTCGCGCCAGCGCTACGGCGAATACGGTAACGACATGGATCGCCTCAGCGCCCTGCAGCAGGACGCCGTCCGCCGTGCGGCGCTCACCATCCTCGCCGAAACCGGCCATCTGCCGGAAGTGATCGTACCCGAACAGGGGCGCGTGCGCTTCGTCTACCGCGAGGCCTGCCTGATCGACGATGCGCCCGGCCTGATGACGACCTTCATCCAGGGACGGGAGCACGAACTCGATCTCGCCACCGGCAAGCTCGGGCCCGCGCTGCCGCTGCGGCCCGAGAAAGCCACGCTCAGCGATCCGGCACTGGCCTTCTCCTCGGACGGCACCACGGTGGTGCGCCTGCGCACGGATCAGATGGAACAGCTTTTCGCACTCGAAAGCACGCAGTCGCTGATGCGGGAAATCCACGACGAGATGCTCGAAATCGTCTCCGAGCCCGAGCGTCTGAAAGGACGTCTCATCCAGCTGATCGAGCTGTTCGAGGACGCATACGGAATAGAGCCGGTCAATCTGCGCTTCGACACCGCGCCGGCCGACGACGGCGGTTCCGGTTATTACCACCATTCGGCGCGCGCCTATACTTTTCATTACCGGCGCTTCATCCAGAAGCTCGGCCGCTTCATCGCGCGCGAAAACATCGACCTCGACGACCCCCGGCAACAGCACCAGGCGCGCCGCTACCTGCTTGGAGAGCTGGTCAACAATGCCGCCCACGAACTGACGCATGCCGGGCAGTATCAGTGGATAGAACGCTGGGGGCAGCAATCCGGCGATATCCCCGAAGCGCTGCAGGCCCGGGTGGCGGACTACCAGAAGAACCATCGCTACAAGAACACAGCGTGGGAATCGCACGCACTCATCGGCATCATGGGTACGGCCGATTACGACCGCTACCGCCACCAGCCGCTGGAAGAGGACGCCTGGGCCGTCGGCGGCCACGCCGAAGCGCTGGCGCTGGCAGCCCTCGCCGCAACGGAGACGCCGTCACCGGATGCGGCGCCCAAGGCGGCGCAACACGGCGAGGACAAGCCGCTCGCCTACCATCTGCCGCAGCGCTGAGCAAAACCAAACGAACAAAATCAAAAGGGTCAGACCCTCTTGCCGGCTGCAAGAGGGTCTGACCCTTTCAGGCATTCGTGGAATGTGCCTCTATTCGGCGCCGATCAGCGCGTCGAGCACAGTGTAGTGATCTTCCCAGCGAACGTCCCCGCACAGGATGCGCTGCTCTCCCTCGTGCCGGAAGGCGATCGACACCGTGATGCAGGTCGTGGCATTGGCGGCGGAAAGATAGGGGCGCGTCACCTGCACCTTGCCGGGACGGGCGATGGCGCGGCGGAAATAATGGCGGCGAGACCAGTTCGCGCCACGACCGTCGCGCAGCGGTATATAGCCCGGCACCAGCGATGCCCCGGTGCTGGACGCATTGACGTTCTGCCCTATCTGCCTGCCCTCATCATCGAGCAGAAAACAGCGCTCGGCGCGCGGCAGTTCGAGAAAGCTCTGGCAGGCGACATCCAGCGGACAAGCCGATGACAGCAGCACCGAAGCGTAGCCGATGCCGTTCAGGTAAGGTGCGGTCTCCGCACGGTATCGCGACAGATCGTGTGCGGCGATCTCCCTGAACTGCTCGAACAGGTGTGCGAAGGGCGGCGCAGTACCGGCTGTTGCCGTCCACGGCGCTGGCGGCGCAAAGTAGCGTCCCTGAACGAAGTCGGTATCCGCGTCCATCGCGATCATGGCTTCGCGCTCGGTCTCGATGCCTTCCATGACCACCAGCGAACCGGCTTCATGCAGCAGCGACACCATGCCCGGCACGATGGCGCGCATGCTGCTGTCGACCGCCGCCTGCACGACGATGGAGCGGTCGAGCTTGACGATATCGGGACAGAGTCTGCCAATGCGGTCGAAGTTGGAGTGCCCGGCGCCGAAGTCGTCGATGGCGATCAGACAGCCGAGCGCGCGATAGCGGCGGACTGCTTCGGTCAGCGGGCTCTCGTCACGCAGGGCGGTTTCCAGAACCTCGATGACCACGCGGTGGGGTGGCAAACCGATCCGCCGCAGCTCTTCGCGCAGGTGCTCTTCATCGAAGCCGCCTTCGACGATGACACGGGGATCGATATTGAGAAACAGCCAGGCATCGCCGGTCTCCTGGCGCATGAAATTGCGCAGATGAACTGCACGGCACAGGCGGTCGAGCGCAATGATGTCTTCCCGGTCGGTAGCGCTCTTCAGCACGTCGAGCGGGCTGCGCATCTGGCCATCGGCCGTGCGTGCCCGCATCAGACCTTCGAAACCCACCCGGCGCTGGTGCGCCAGACTGAAGATGGGCTGGAAATTGGAAGCGATGCTCAGGCTGCCGAATCTGCCGCAGACGACGCCGTCGTTTTCCTTGAGAACGGGCTCGGCGAGCAGCGGCCCACGGGAATCGTCCGGAGTCTGGCCGGCAAGACTACCGGATCGGGGCATATTGCTCATGGAAGGGAGTGCGCTGCATTTATTATTGATGTGTCGTACCAGGATTAACGGCGCGGCGGCATCATACCTTTAGGTGATGAGGCATCTGCCAATCCCCGCACGTCGAGGCGACGATCCGTCGCCGGCGCTGGCGCCGACGATCAGCCGTCAGCAGCGAATGGACAGCTTGGCCAGGCGGTAATGAAGCTGACGAGCGGTCAGGCCGAGCTGCTTCGCCGCCTGTGTTTTATTACCGCGCGCCTGCTGCAGCGCGGCCTCGATCATCGCTCTTTCCTGTTCCCGGACCCGGGCATAAGGACGATTGACCATCGCCTCCGCCGCGGGCCGGTACTCCGTCACGGCCTGGATGCGCGCCTCGTCGTGCAGAATACGCTCGACATCGCCCAGGGGAACCCGCTCACCGTCGGCCATTACCACCATGCGTTCGATGACATTCTCGAGTTGCCTGATGTTGCCGGGCCAATCGTACTGATCGAGCAGATCGAGTGCGCCGTCCGCCAGCACGACGTTGCGGCCGTAGCGCTGGTTCTCGCGGTTCAGGAAATAAACGGCCAGCAGCCGGATATCGCCCTTGCGCTCCCTGAGCGCGGGCAGCTCGATGGCTATGACGTTCAGGCGATAGTAGAGATCGAGCCGGAATGCGCCGCCGTTGACCAGATCCTGAAGATTCTTGTGCGTGGCGGTGATGATGCGCACATCGACCGGGATTTCGCCCCGGCCGCCGATACGCTGGATGCTTTTTTCCTGCAGCGCGCGCAGCAGCTTGGCCTGCAGATCGATATCCATGTCGCCGATCTCGTCGAGAAACAGCGTGCCGCCGGAAGCGAACTCGAACTTGCCGGGCCGGGTATCGGTGGCACCGGTAAAACTGCCTTTTTCGTGACCGAACAGCTCCGATTCGAGCAGATTCTCGGGGATGGTTGCGCAATTAATGCAGACGAAAGGCTTGTCGCGGCGCGCGCCGGAAAGATGGATCATGCGCGCGAACTTCTCCTTGCCGGTGCCGGATTCTCCCACCAGCATCACGGTCGCCTCCGAGGAAGCCGCGCGCAGCGCCTGCTGCTGCGCCTGGCGCAGCGCCTGGCTGTTGCCGAGGATGCCGTAGCCGGCGCCAGAATGCCCGCGTCGCCGTTCGAAGCCGCCGTTCATCGGCGCGCGGCCTTCGACCGCACTCAGGTCATCGATGCGCAGAATCTGGCCGATCATCGAAGCGAGCACCTGCAGCACGTAAAGCGCGCCCTCGCAGCTGCACGCCGCATCGTGCGTCGCAGTGACGGCCAACACGCCGACGGGATGCTCGTCCTGCAGAATGGGCACGGCGATGAAGGCCATGTTGCCGTCGTGCGACGCCGTTCTGCCGGAAACCCGCGCCACGTATTCCGGCTCCGCGCCGACGTCGGGTATCAGCGCCGTGCCGCCGTCCCTCATCAGACGTCCGGTCACTCCCTCGCCGATGGCATAGATACCGCGCGCCCTTTCCTCCGCGGTCAGATCATGGGCATAGCGGATTCTCAACACGCCGGAATCGCGATCCGGCAACACGACGCGCCCCTTGTCGAGATGCAGGCGCTCGGCAAGCAGACGCAGAAAGCCGACGATCGCCTGCTCCGGCGCCAGCGATTTGCTCATCATGTCCGCGGCAAGCAGGAACACATCGGCCACATCCGCATTGAGCGGAACACGGCGCTCCGAAGAACTGGCGTACTTGCGATCGACCAGCATGATACGAGCGGCGACTCCTGCAATCTTCCTTCACTATGACGCCCCGGCTCAAAAAATCGTTCCGACGCCATGAAAAAAATCATGTCGTGAAAGAAAGACGGCGGACGGATATGCCCCCGGCACTCGCCCGAACAGCGGATGAACCGGACTTTCCTGCTGCCTCGAGGCAGCGAAATCCGCCCTTTTCACCAGCATGGTGCATGGAGCAACAGAGAAAGGGGAAGTCCGTCACACAAATAAAACGCCCCCTTGCGGGGGCGAATGGAGGGAAGATAATGCCGCTCAGATCAAGATTTATACGCCATGTATGGCCTTATGCTTCGTTCCTCCAGCATGCGCAAGCGGCCGTGCGGACCGCGGAGCGTGGTGCGGGTGCTGCCTGGCATAGGAGAACAGATCATAAAGCGGCTCCCTGGCAAGCATCGCGGTAAATATCACGTAGGCTGCGAGCAATGCCATCACCGGCGGAAGCAGAGAATACAGTATGCCGACGATCACGATGCCGCCGAACACGTAACGCACGATGCACTCGGTGTTACCAATGTTTCCGTATTGATTCATGGCTATCTCCTTGGCTAACTTTATTCAGGATCCCGGCGTCTGCCGGAGATCCCTCTGCAGGAGGTATAGCAGCATGCATGCCAGATGCAGACGCACATCGTCTCCACGCAAACAACTCAATGAGAATCAAAGGGAAACAGAGGAAATCGCCACGCATGATGCAAAGCGCGCACCGACCTGACCGGCCGATCATTGTAGACACTGTCGAACGATTGGGGACAAAGATGCGATAATGACGAGGCATGCGCGGCTGCCGATCGAATAACGCGAATACCGGAACCGAAGATCTCAGCGCATGCTGTCGCCATTTTGCGCCGGACTGCGTCTGGAGAAGCATGCAAACATACAGACCCGAAAAACCGGAACGGAACACGGCATCCGAGGAAGACAAGAAAACATCGCGTCTCTTCTATTTCTATCCCGACATCCTGTTCGCCCACGATTGCATGCTGTGCCACCCGCCGCGGGACGAGCTACCGAGGCTGGTGCGACAATCACCGGGACTCGCTCCACGCTTCCTCGCCGGTATATCGGATCGACTCTACCGAGGCCGTGAACCGCATCGATCAGCTCACCGTCAGCAACGTCAGCCAGCACGGGTATTGCTGTTTGCAGGGATCGATGAGATACAAGTGCTGGCTGACGTTAGCGGTACACGCCCATGTGCAGGCACGACAACTGCACATCGCACCGGAGACGATGTCGCGCCAGTTGCGCCGCTTCACGCAGGCAGCGCTGATCGGCGGTCAGCGGCGGGAATGGGTGCTGATCGATGTGGAAGGGCTGTGCCGGATCGTCAATCTGCCGGGCATGCAACGATCCGGCGACGATCGACGGCAGCATGTCCGGCTGCCGCCACTGCAGATGGGAAGCGAACTGCAACGCGGTCCGCACAGGAAGACATTGGAGCGCATCGCGCCGCCGGCATAACAAGCGGACAGGATCGCCGCTTCCCGGCGCCGCGAAAGCTAGACCAACCGCTCCAGTATCACCCGCTTCACCGCCTCCAGTTCCGCTTCCACCGCCAGCACACCGCCCTGGTTCTGGCATTGGCGGATGGCGGTGTCGGGATCCTTGAGGCCGTGGCCGGTGAGCGTGCAGACGATGCGGCTGCCGGCGGGAATGCGGCCGCTGCGCAGATCGTGCAGGGCGCCGGCGACCGAGATCGCGGAAGCGGGCTCGCAGAACACGCCTTCCTTTTCGGTCAGCAGCTTCTGCACGCGCAGGATCTCTTCATCATCGAATTCGTCGAACCAGCCCTGCGACTCACGATGCACATCCCACGCCTTGTCCCAGCTCTGCGGATGGCCGATGCGGATGGCGGTGGCGACGGTCTCGGGCTCATCCACCATGTGGCCGCGCAGGAAAGGCGCGGAACCGGCGGCCTGGTAGCCCGCCATCACCGGCAGGCGCTGCGCCAGGCCGTCACGCTGGTATTCCTTGTAACCCATCCAGTGGGCGGTGATGTTGCCGGCGTTGCCGACCGGCAGGCAGTGGTAATCGGGCGCATCACCCAGTTCCTCGACGATCTCGAAGGCGGCGGTCTTCTGGCCCTGCAGGCGATAGGGATTGATCGAGTTGACGATGGTGAGCGGCGTCTGTTCGCCGACGCGCTTCACCAGCGCCATGCCGGCGTCGAAGTTACCCTTGATCTGGATCACGACAGCGCCGTGCATCATCGCCTGGGCCAGCTTGCCGAGCGCGATCTTGCCGTCGGGAATGAGCACGAAGGCGGTGATGCCGGCGCGCGCGGCATAGGCCGCGGCGGCGGCCGAGGTATTGCCGGTGGATGCGCAGATGATGGCGCGGCTGCCCTCTTCCACCGCGCGCGTCACCGCCATGGTCATGCCGCGGTCCTTGAACGAGCCGGTGGGATTGAGACCTTCATATTTGACGTAGATCTCGGCATCGACGCCGGCGGCGGCCGGCAGGTTGTGCAGGCGGATGAGCGGCGTGTTGCCCTCCCCGAGGCTCACCGGGCGCGTATCGGCATTGACCGGCAGGCGGGCGCGGTATTTTTCGATCAGCCCCGTATAGCGGCGTGCGGTGCGGACGGACTCGGACATGGGATCACTCGCTCTTCATGATGAGGTACAGGTCGCTGCGCGCGGCGGTCAGGAGAGCCGCCACGCGCACTGCGGAGTTTATTTCATCGCTTCCAGGCGTATCCTGCGCACAGGACCGCTGATCGCCTCCAGCGCTTCGATGCGGCGGATGGCTTCGTTCATCTGCCCTTCCACCACACGGTGCGTGAGCATGATGATGCTGACCTCGCGCACATCGTCGGCGGGCTCTTTCTGCAGCACCGCTTCGATGCTGATGCCCTGCGCCGCCAGAATCTGGCACACATCGGCGAGTACGCCCGGCCGGTCGGCCGCGTGCATGCGCAGATAATAGGCCGTCTCCACCTTCTCGATCGGCAACACCGGGATGTCGGACAGGCGGTCGGGCTGGAAGGCCAGATGCGGCACGCGATTGCCGGGATCGGTGGTGAGCGTGCGCGCGACGTCGACCAGATCGGCGATCACCGCCGAAGCGGTCGGTTCGCGGCCGGCGCCGGCGCCGTAATAGAGCGTGGGGCCGACGGCATCGCCCTTGACCAGCACCGCGTTCATGACGCCGTCGACATTGGCGATCAGGCGGCGATGCGGGATCAGCGTCGGATGCACGCGCAGCTCGACGCCGCTGTCGGTGCGCCGCGTCAGGCCGAGATGCTTGATGCGATAGCCGAGCTGCTCGGCGTAGGCGACGTCCTCGCCGCTAATGGCGCCGATGCCCTCGGTGTAGACCTTGTCGAACTGCAGCGGAATGCCGAAGGCGATCGCCGCGATGATGGTCAGCTTGTGCGCGGCGTCGATCCCTTCCACATCGAAGGTCGGATCGGCCTCGGCGTAGCCGAGCTTCTGCGCCTCGGCGAGCACCTCCTCGAAACCGCGGCCCTTGTCGCGCATTTCGGTGAGAATGAAATTGCTGGTGCCGTTGATGATGCCGGCGGCCCATTCGATGCGATTGGCGGCAAGACCCTCGCGCAGCGCCTTGATGATCGGAATGCCGCCCGCCACCGCGGCCTCGAAGGCGATCATCACGCCGCGCTCGTGCGCCGCGGCGAACAGCTCATTGCCATGCAGGGCGATCAGCGCCTTGTTGGCCGTGACCACGTGCTTGCCCTGCTCGATCGCGCGCAGCACCAGCTCGCGCGCCGGCGAATAACCGCCGATCAGCTCGACGACGATGTCGACCTCGGGATCGTCGACCACGGCGAAGGCATCGCGCGAGATCTCGATGTCGCGGGTATCGACGCCCGGAAACGAATCTTCACGCGCCGCGGCATGCGTGACCATGATGCCGCGCCCGGCGCGCCGGGCGATTTCGTGCTGATTGCGCGCGAGCACGTTGACCACACCGCCACCGACGGTGCCGAGGCCAAGCAGGCCCACCCGTACCGGTCTCAGATCGCTCATGCCGAGACCGCCTTCAGGCCGAGATCCTTTCTGAACATCTGCCGGATGCCGCGCACCGCCTGACGCGTGCGGTGTTCGTTCTCGATCAGACCGAAGCGCACATGGTCGTCACCGTATTCGCCGAAGCCGATACCGGGTGAAACCGCGACCTTGGCCTCCTGCAGCAGCTTCTTGGCGAATTCCAGCGAACCGAGGTGGCGATACTGCTCGGGAATGGGCGCCCACACGAACATCGTCGCCTTCGGCTTCTCGACGTGCCAGCCGAAGGAATTGAGCCCGTCGCACAACACATCGCGGCGCACGCGGTAGAGCTCGGCGATTTCCTGCACGCACTCCTGCGGGCCTTCGAGCGCGGCGATGGCGGCGACCTGGATCGGCGTGAACATGCCGTAATCGAGATAGGATTTGATACGCGCCAGTGCGGCCACCAGCGTCGGATTGCCGCACATGAAACCGACGCGCCAGCCCGGCATGTTGTAGCTCTTCGACAGGGTGAAGAACTCGACCGCGATGTCCTTGGCGCCCGGCACCTGCAGAATCGACGGCGCCTTGTAGCCGTCGAAAACGAGATCGGCGTAGGCGAGATCGTGCACCACCCAGACTTCGTGCTCGCGCGCGATCTTGATCACCTTCTCGAAGAACGGCAGCTCGACGCACTGCGTGGTCGGGTTGCCGGGGAAGTTGAGCACCAGCATCTTCGGCTTCGGCCAGGAATCGCGGATCGCCTTGTCGAGCTCCTCGAAGAAATCGACGCCCGGCACCAGCGGCACATGGCGGATGTCCGCGCCGGCGATGACGAAGCCGTAGGGATGGACGGGATAGGCCGGGCTCGGCACCAGCACGGCATCGCCCGGCCCCATCGTTGCCAGCGCCAGATGCACCAGCCCCTCCTTGGAGCCGATGGTGACGATGGCCTCGCTTTCCTGGTCGAGGTCGACGTCGTAGCGCTGCTTGTACCAGCGGCAGATCGCCCGGCGCAGGCGCGGAATACCCTTGGATACCGAATAGCGGTGGGTATCTTCACGCTGCGCGACTTCGATCAGTTTCTGCACGATGTGCGGCGGCGTCGGCTGGTCGGGGTTACCCATGCCGAAATCGATGATATCCTCTCCCCGGGCGCGCGCCTTGGCTTTCAGCTCGTTGACGATGTTGAAGACATACGGCGGCAGCCGCTTGATTCTCGCGAATTCGTCGTTCATCAGGATGATCCGGGGAATAAAGAGTGGACTATTATCAGGGCATTGCCCGGTCGCAGGCAAGCGGCCCCGCCTTCAACCGCCGGCGCCGATGAGGTAAGCTGGAAAACTCGGTACGAGCCTCGCGCATGCAGATCAACCGCGACACCAATTCCAACAGCTACGGCATCCTTTCCTATGCCGCCGGCGAGATCACGGTGCTGATTCCGCGCCGTTTCGAGTCCCTGGCTCCGCCGCCGGCGGACGAGGACGGCGGCAAGGAAGAAGACGGCATGGTGCCACCGCTCATGCGCCGGGAAACGCTGCACCAGAGCCTCATCGTCATGCCCGATCTGCTGCTCCCCGACTGGCCTCCCCAGTCCTGGGAGGAGCTGGACGCCGCGCATTTCGATCTCATGCGGCAGTACCAGCCCGAGCTCGTGCTGCTCGGCGCCGGTGCGCGCCTGCGCCACCCCTCTCCCCGTCTCTACGCCGACCTGATCCGCAGCGGGATCGGCGTCGAGGTCATGGATACCGGCTCGGCCTGCCGTACCTACAACTTCCTCATGACCGACCGCCGCCGCGTGCTCGCCGCGCTGCTGATGATCTGAACGCCGTCAGGATGCAAAAGGGTCCGACCCTTTTGAGTCTTCGACCTTCCTACCTGCCCGGCAGATGGCGCAACGGATCGACGGGCACACCGTCGAGACGGATTTCGAAGTGCAGCTTGACGCCGTCCGCACCGGTGCCGGTATCGCCCATTTCGGCCACCCGCTGCCCGGCGCGCACCTGCTCTCCCTCCGCCACCAGCAGAAGCTGATTATGGGCATAGGCGCTCAGATAGCGCTCGTCGTGCTTGATGATGAGCAGATTGCCGTAATGCGGAATGCCGGAACCGCCATACACGACGCGGCCGTCCGCCGCCGCGATGACCGGCTCGCCGCGCGCCGCACGGATCTCCAGCCCCCGGCGCGCGGCCTTCACCGTGGCATCGCTGCGCGAGAAGGCGTTGCGCACCGGCCATTGCCACTGCGGCTGCATCGCCGCCGCGGTGGCGGGCGGCGCCGGCCGTGGCGCGGGCGGCGTGGGTGCGGGAGCCGGCTGCCCCAGCGGAATCGTCACCGCGCCGCCGGGCGGGATCGAGACCGGCGGCCGCTCGGACGCGCCGGTACCGGTATTGGCACTGGTACCGGCGCCCGTGCGCTGCGGCGCCGTCGCCGGCGGCTGAGTCCTGGCGTGATGCGCAGCCACCAGGCGCTCACCATGGCTCGGCGGACGCGGCGACGCCACGCGCAGCGACTGTCCGGGACGCAGCGTGTAAGGTGGACGCAGATCGTTCCATGCGGCGAGATCGCGATGATCCTGCTGATAGCGGAAACCGATCGAATACAGGGTGTCACCCTTCTGCACGACGTGCGTGACATGGGCGCCGCAGCCCGCCAGCACGAAACAGCCGAGCAATAACGACAGGACATGGCATGACCATCGCCTCGCACGCCGCGGTTTGCCTTGCCTCAGTGTCACGCTGCGTCGATCGTTGCGCTCATCTCAGGATCAAGTATAGGCCAATCAGCGCCACCACCGTCGCCCAACCGATGCCGTCGATGTAACGGCGCAGATAGGGTTCGAGGCGCGTGCCGCCCCAGCGCATCAGCGCGGCGACGAGAAAGAAGCGCATGCCGCGGCCGAGCAGCGAGCCGATGACGAAGGGCAGCACCGCCATCGAGATCGCGCCGGCGCCGATGGTGAATATCTTGTACGGCACGGGTGAAAAACCGCCGATGAAGAGAATGACCCAGAACCCCCACGCTTCGAACCAGACCTGCGTCGTCAGGAAGGCATCCCAGTAACCGAGGCGGTGCAGCAGCGGCTCGACCAGATGGAAGGCGAACATGCCGATGAGGTAACCGATGAGCCCGCCGAGCACCGAAGCCACCGTCACCAGCGCGGCGAGGAACCACGCCCGCTCCGGACGCGCGATCACCATCGGCGCCAGCATCACGTCCGGTGGGATGGGAAAGAAGGAGGATTCGGCGACGCTGAGCCCGCCCAGATACCAGGGCGCATGCGGATGCCGCGCCCAGATCAGCACCTTGTCGTAGAGCGGGCCGAATATCCGCATCAACGGTCGCCGGTGAGCATGGGAACGAAGCTGACTCTCTCCAGCTCTTCCTGGACATAGCCCTCGGGCGTGCGGGTGATCGACAGCAGTTGCTGCGCGGCATTGACGGTACCCAGCGGCATGACTAGACGGCCGCCCGGCGCCAGCTGTTCGAGAAAGGCGGCGGGGATCTCCGTCGGCGCGGCGGCGGCGATGATGCCGTCATAGGGGGCGTATTCCGGCCAGCCGTTCTGGCCGTCGCCGTGCCGCGTAGTGATGTTGCGCAGGCGCATCTGATGGAAACGCCAGCGCGCGCGCGTCAGCAGCGCCTCGATGCGTTCGATGGTATAGACGGATTCCGCCACGCGGGCGAGGATCGCGGTCTGGTAGCCCGAGCCGGTGCCGATCTCGAGCACGCGGCCGAGCGGACCGCGGCTGAGCAGCACCTCGGTCATGCGCGCCACGATGTAGGGGCTGGAGATGGTCTGGGCAAAGCCGATCGGCAGCGCGGTATCCTCGTAGGCGCGGCTGGCGAGCGCTTCATCGACGAAGAGATGGCGCGGCGTTTCCTGTATCACGTCCAGCACACGCTCATCGCTGATGCCCTGGGCGCGCAGGCGCTCGATCAGGCGCGCGCGCGTGCGGCGTGAAGTCATGCCGATGCCGTCATGGCGTGTATTGGCCGTCACCTTCCGATGTTCTCCATCCAACTGCGCAGCGCATCCAGCACATGGTGCCGCGTCAGATCCACCTGCAGCGGCGTCACCGACACGTAACCGTGCCGCACCGCGAAAAAATCCGTCCCCGGTCCGGCATCCTGCTCGGCGCCGGCGGAGCCGATCCAGTAGATCGGATTGCCGCGCGGATCCTCGGATTTTACCACCGGCTCGGCCTTGTGACGGAAGCCGAGGCGCGTGACCATGAAACCGGCGATGTCTTCCCACGGCCGGTCGGGCACATTGACGTTGAGAATGAGATCGCGCGGCAGCGGCTCGCGCTGCAGCTGCGTCACCAGCCGCCGCACCGCCTGCAGGCCGGCATCGTAATACGTCGGTTTACGACCGGCGAGAGAGACGGCAATGGCGGGGAAACCGAGAAAGCGCCCCTCCACCGCCGCCGCCACGGTGCCCGAATAGATGACGTCGTCGCCCAGGTTGGCGCCGGCATTGATGCCGGAGATGACCATGTCGGGCTCGTGCTCGAGCAAGCCGGTAATGGCGAGATGCACGCAGTCGGTC
>CAYLYS010000023.1:33940-36212 GCA_964388175.1 uncultured Chromatiales bacterium
GTACGAAGCCGTTTTCGGCATGCACCGCGCGTACGGGGGTAGCGAGGGTCAGGGAGTTGCTGGCGCCGCTGCGGTCGCGGTCCGGCGCCACCACGGTGATCTCGCCGAGATCGGCCAGCCCCTGCGCCAGACAGGCCAGCCCGGGCGCGAGGTAACCGTCGTCATTGCTGAGCAGGATCTTCACGCGGCACGCGGCCCGGCCACGCGGGTCAGCCCATGACCGCTGCGCACAAAGCCATCAGGGCGCCGGGATAGATACCCAGCGCGAGGACGATGAGGCCGTTCGCGCTCATCACCGCGCGCATGTCGAAATTGCTGCTGAGCGGCGTCGTATCATCGGCCTTCTCGAAGTACATGTACTTGATCACCCGCAGATAGTAGGCCGCGCCGATGACCGAGAAGATGACCGCGAACACCGCCAGCCAGATCATGCCGATATCGATCACGGCGCGCAGCACGGCAAGCTTGGCGTAGAAGCCGACGGTCGGAGGAATGCCGGCGGTCGAGAACATGATGATCGCCATCATGAAGGCGAACCAGGGACTGCGGTCGTTGAGACCCTTGAAGTCCTCCAGCCGGTCGGCCTCGAAGCCGGTGCGGCTGAGCAGGATCACCATACCGAAGGCGCCGAGCGTCATCAGGGCGTAGACCAGCACGTAGAACATGGCGCCGGCATAGCCGCTGACCGTGCCGGTGAGAATGCCGAGCAGCATGAAACCGACGTGGCTGATGGTCGAATAGGCGAGCAGGCGCTTGATGTTGGTCTGCGCCAGCGCGATGACGTTGCCGAGCGCGATCGACAGCACGGCGAGGATCACCAGCATGTCCTGCCACTGCACCTGCAGCCCGCCGAGGCCGTCGACCAACAGACGCATGATGATGGCGAAGGCGGCGATCTTGGGCGCGGTGCTGATGTAGAGCGTGACCGCCGTCGGGGCGCCGTGATAGACGTCAGGAATCCACATGTGGAACGGTACGGCGCCGAGCTTGAACGCCAGGCCGACGATGACGAAGGTCATGCCGAACAGCAGCACGATGTCCTCGCTGGAGCTCTGCATGACGTAGCCGCCGAGTTCGGCGATGACCAGCGTGCCGGTCGCCCCGTAGAGCATGGACATGCCGTAGAGCAGCATGCCGGTGGCGAGCGCGCCGAGCACGAAGTACTTCATCGCCGCCTCGGAAGCGATGACCGAATCGCGGTTGAGCGCCGCCATGGCATAGAGCGCCAGCGACATCAGCTCGAGCCCGAGGAACAGCGTGAGCATGCTGTAGGACGACACCATGACCATCATGCCGAGCAGCGCGAACAGGCCGAGCACGAAGAATTCGCCGCGGAACATGCCGCGCGCCATCAGGTAATCGCGCGAATAGAGAAACACCACCGCGGTAACCAGATAGAGGAAGACCTTGAGCACATCGCCCATGGCGTCGCTGATGAACATGCCGTCGAAGGCGAGCTCCGGCGGCATGGCGTGCAGCGTCACGGTCAGCACGGCGGCGCCGAACAGCGTCGCCTGGGTCATGAGATAGGTCACCACCCGGTTCTGTTCGCTGAGATAGACGTCGATGACCAGAATGAGGCAGGCCATGCCGAGCACGAAGATCTCGGGGATGATGACCGCAATGTTCGAATGCAGGGATTCCATGATCAGGATCCGGACAGGCTTACAGTTTCGATGTCGTTACGTGCTCGAGCAGATGCGCCACCGAGGCGTGCATCACGTCGAGCAGCGGATCGGGCCAGACGCCGAATACCAGCGTCGGCACCGCCACCGCGCCCAGCACCAGCATTTCGCGCATGTTCGCGTCCTTGAGTTCGGCGACTTTCTCATTGGCCACCTTGCCGAATATCACGCGCTTGATCATCCACAGGGTATAGGCCGCCCCCAGGATCAGGGTAAGCGCGGCCAGCAGAGCGTACCAGAAGTTGGCCTTGAACGCGCTCAGGATGACGAAGAACTCGCCGACGAAACCCGATGTGCCGGGCATGCCGGCATTGGCAAAGGCGAAAAAGACCATCATCGCGGCGAAGCGCGGCATGGTATTGACGACGCCGCCGTAATCGCTGATCCGACGACTGTGCAGGCGATCGTACATCACGCCCACGCAGAGGAACATCGCGCCCGAGATGAAGCCGTGCGACATCATCTGGAACAGCGCGCCCTCCACGCCCATGGCGGCGCCGTGGACGCTGCCGCTCTCGCGGTAGATGGTGAAGACGAGGAAGAAGCCGAGGGTGACGAAGCCCATGTGCGCGACCGACGAATAGGCG
>CAYLYS010000024.1:0-36044 GCA_964388175.1 uncultured Chromatiales bacterium
CCAGCAGGCGCGTCGAGATGCCTTCGTCCAGCCCGTGGCCCTTGAGTCCGCGGGCAACGGCACCGATTTTCACCAGACGGGCGGCGAGCGCTGCATCGATGCCGGTTTCCCGCGCCACGATCTGCGTTTCCAGTTCAGCGTCGGGATAATCGAAATCGAAGGCGGTGAAACGCTGCTTGGTGGATTGTTTCAGATCCTTCATCAGCGTCTGGTAGCCGGGGTTGTAGGAGATCACCAGCTGGAAGTCGGGATGGGCCTGGATCAGCTCGCCCTTCTTGTCGAGCGGCAGCGTGCGGCGGTGATCAGTGAGCGGATGGATCACCACGGTGGTGTCCTGGCGTGCCTCCACGATTTCATCCAGATAGCAGATGGCGCCGATGCGCGCGGCGGTGGTGAGCGGGCCGTCGAGCCAGCGCGTGCCGCCCGCTTCGAGCAGGTAACGGCCGACCAGATCGCTGGCAGTCATGTCCTCGTTGCACGCCACGGTGATCAGCGGCTTGCCGAGTTTCCACGCCATGTATTCGACGAAGCGCGATTTGCCGCAGCCGGTCGGGCCTTTGACCATTACCGGCAGGCGGTTGCGGTAGGCGGCCTGGTAGAGTTCGACCTCGTTGCGCTGCGGCTGGTAATAGGGTTCCTGCCGAACCGTGTACTGTTCTTTGTCACTCATGTCTGCTCTCACCGCGGAAGAAAAAACGCCCCCGATCAATCGAGCGATGAATCGGGGGCGCGCAGTGCGGGACGGAGCGGACATCCGGGAAGGCGTGCCCGGCATCCGTCCCGCAGGGGATGAATCCCTTGTGCTTATTTGTGCACGCCCAGCTTCTCGCGCCAGCCCGGATAGAGCTTGTCGGCGTCCTTCGGGAAGGATTCGAACGCGCGGGCGAACTCCTTGTGGCTCTTGGCGAACTCGATCGGATCGGCGCCGGCCTTCCAGCACTCGTACGACTGGCGCAGCGAAATCGCGCCGGCCGCCGGGCTGTCGATGTGGCCGTAGGAGCCGCCGCCGGAGGTGTTGATGACGTTGCCGTGACCCAGGTTTTCGAAGAAGCCGGGCAGGCGCAGCGCGTTCATGCCGCCGGAGATGATCGGGGTGGTGGGCTTCATGCCGTACCACTTCTGGAAATAGACCGGGCCCTGGCACTCGTCACGCTCGATCATGTAGGCGATACCCTTGTCGGAAGCTTCGCCTTCCATCTTGCCGTAGCCCATGGTGCCGACGTGGATGCCGGAGGCGCCCTGCAGGCGCGAGATCTTCGCCAGCACGAAGGCGGTGTAGCCGCGCTTCGCCGACGGCGAGGTAATCATGCCGTGTCCGGCGCGATGGTAATGCAGGTACTGGCCCGGATACTGGCGGCGGGCGGTGGTGATCATGCCGGGGCCGCCGACGAAACCGTCGACCAGGAAGGCGACCTTGTCGGCATCCGGTCCGAAGGTTTCCAGGATGTAGTCGGCGCGGGCGCACATTTCATAGTGGTCGTCCGCGGTGATGTTGGCGGAGAACAGCTTGGGTTGGCCGGTCTCGTCCTGCGCGCGCTTCATGGCGTCGGCCACCAGCGGGATCACCTTCTTCAGCGGCGCGAACACCTGGTTGCCCTGGGGCTCGTCGTTCTTGATGAAGTCACCGCCGAGCCAGAACTGGTAGGCCGCGCTGGCAAACGGCTCGGGACGCAGGCCCAGCTTGGGCTTGATGATGGTGCCGGCGATGTAGCCGCCGTCCTTGACCGGGCGGCCGAGAATGCGCCACAGGTCGGAGATGTCCTTGGCGGGGCCGTCGAACAGCTGGATGGCGCGCTCGGGTACGTAGAAGTCGTGGATCTTGGCGTGTTCGATGTCACCCATGCCCTGGTTGTTGCCGATCACCAGCGTCAGGAAGGAGACGATCATCATGCGGCCGTCGGTGACGTTGCGGTCGAACAGATCCAGCGGATAGGCGATGCGCATGTCCTCGCTGGCTTCGTCGATGTAGTACACCAGCGCATCGACGCCCTTGGTGAATTCGTCGGTGGTGCAGACCTCGACGTTGGTGCCGGTGGAAGATTCGGCGGCGAAGTGGGCGGCGGCTTCGAGATAGCCGTGGCCGGCCTTGGGTTTCATTTTGTAGGCAACCAGGATGTGCTTGCCCCCTGCGATCAGATCCTCCTCTTTGAGGCTGAGATCCGCATAGCGATTGGATTGATCCACGTTGACGCTCCGTTATTTGTAGCCACAGTAAAAGAGGGCGAAATTATATATAAATTTTATAAGGTATTAATAACGTAAATTTAATGGTTAATTAATATATGTGATTTGTAAGGTTATTATGCGTGCCCGTGATGGGCACGATGCGCGCCGGATGGCCGGGCGTTGTCGGGGCGGAGGAGGGGGTCGGGGCGCACGCGCTGACGCCGGCGCGGATCCGCCGGCGGGCGCTGTGTCAGGCTGGTTGGGAATTAAAATAGATAGAAAAAAGAAAGGCTTGTTACGGTGATGCGGAGGCGCTGGCGGCGAACAGCGTTGTTGTTGCCGTCTCGACCCAGCGCTCGAGATTGGCGTGGGGCATCAGCGGCTCGGCGAAACGATGGGGCAGGCCGTCCAGATCGGCCTTGACCTGGGCTTCGATGCCGCCGGCCGACAGCAGCAACGGCACGACCAGCGCCGTGCCTTCCCGATCGGCGGCGGCGACGCTGTCACGGAATGCCGCCCGCGCCTGCGCCTTGATCTCGGCGGGGGCGTCATTGCGATGGGTGAGGAAAGTGACGCTGCGAAAGCCGCCGTGCCGGCGCAGGTACTCGGCGTGCGTTTCCATGTCGCGCAGCCACAAACGGTTTTCCTCCTCGTCGTTGGGGCCGTGGGCGATCAGGATCACGCTGCTCGCCGGCGCATCGTCGGTGACGGCAAGCGCGCGTTCGAGCAGGATCTCGCTGATCAGCGGATGGGCGTCCATCGCGCCGGCGAAGCGGAAATGCGCGGTGCTTTCTATGCGGTCGAGATGGCGCAGGCTGGTGGTTTTCGCCAGTTCGGGCTGCAGGCCGAGGATGTAGCGGGAGTTGCCGATGATCGGACTGTGGGAAGAGACGAACAGCGGCACCACGGCGATGTCGCGCACGCCGCGCTGCGCGAGGCGATCGACGGCGGCCTGGATCGTTTGCGGATCGGCCATGCCGAAGGCGACTTCGGTGGGAAGCTTGGCGTCGAGATGCTGCGCCAGTTGCTCGACATTGCTGTTCCAGGGATTGAGAGGCGGGGGGTTGCCGTCGTTGCCATGATGTCCATGGCTGCTGTGCGAGCCGTGCGCCAGCAACAGAAGGCCGCGCGCATCGGCGGCGATGGTGACGGCAGCCGGCAGCATGAGCAGGAATAATGCGAGGAGGCCTGACAGTCCCAGGTATGGCTTGCCCCGTTCGCTCATCGCTTATGTCTCCGCGTCATGGTTCCGGATGGGTGGATGCATTCCTGGCCGGGCCGGCGCCTGAATGAGGGAACTATAGGGCAAATAAGAAGCATTCTCAATATGGTCGATTCAACGTGGCGGCGTGCCGCCCATCACGCCCAATTAGGGATGGCGGGGAGCGGGCGGCCGTCACCCCGGTGCCCGCTGAGGCGTGCGCTCTGTGTATCGTTCGGAGGGTACTGTGCTGGTGGAGTACGCCGGCACTGGAGCGAGGCGTGTGACAAACGGTCGCGCGGCGTTTTGCCACATTCACAGCGCATGATCGGCTGCGTAATATGCGAAGCGTTCGCGATCGACCTACTTCATCGGGGCTGTCCGGACATCACCTCAAGCGACTTGGCTCCGCCCGTTTCCTCTCTCTCGCGGCGGAGCCTTTTTTTTCAGATTCTCACCGCCACGCCGACGTCGCCTTCGCGGCGCTCGACGTGCAGGGCGACGTCCTTGCCGTGGCGGCGGATCGCCAGATCGAGTCGCGCCGAGCCGCAGCGCAGCCCCTTGATCCAGACCCGGTTGATATAGGTGGGGAGGCGAGGGTGATCGAAGCGCACCTGCGGCGCCTGCGGAGAAAAATTCACGCCCAGACAGGCCTGCAGCAGCATGAAGACCGCGCCGCTGGCCCAGGCTTGTGGCGCGCAGGCAACGGGATAGAGTGTCGGTCCCTGCCCCGGCAGACGATCGAAGCCGCAGAACAGCTCGGGCAGGCGGTGCAGTTCGAAGAACATCGATGCGTGGAACATGCCGGTGAGCAGTTCGAGCGCGCTGTCGGTATGTCCGTAGCGCGCCAGGCCGGCCGCGGCGATGGCGGTGTCATGCGGCCACACCGAGCCGTTGTGGTACGACATCGGATTGTAGCGGGCTTCGCCGGCGTACACCGTGCGTACGCCCCAGCCGTTGAAGGCCGGTGCGCCGAGAATATCCTGCGCGATGCGGGCGGCGCGCGCGGGTGTGGCGATACCGCAGTAGAGCGCATGTGCCGCGTTGGAAGTGCGTACCAGGCAAGGCTGTCTGGTGCCGTCCAGCGCGAGCGCGTAGCTGCCGATGTCATCGCTCCAGAAGGCGCGGTCGAAGGCGGCGGCGAAGGGCGCGAGGTGGCGCCGCCAGCGCGTGGCCAGGCGCGCGTGACCGAGCAGTTCCGCCAGTTCGGCGCCGAGGGCATAGGCTTCGTAGACGTAGGCCTGCACTTCGCACAGGGCGATCGGCGGTTCGGCCGCGCGCCCGTCGCGATGAAAGACCGAATCGTCCGAGTCTTTCCAGCCCTGCTGCACCAGCCCGCGTTCGTTGCGGCGGTGGTATGCCACGAAGCCGTCGTCATCGCCCTGGTTCGCGATCCAGCGCATGGCGCGCCTGATATGCGGCCACAGGGTGGCGATCAGCGCGCGGTCGCCGGTGCGGCGATAGTAGCGTCCGGCCAGTACCACGAACAGCGGTGTCGCATCGACGGTGCCGTAATAGCGCTGGAAAGGAATTTCGCGCAGCGTCGCCATCTCGCCTTCGCGCAGTTCGTGGAGAATCTTGCCGGGCTCGGCTTCCGCGCTCTCATCGTCATTGTCGGCCTGGGTGGCGGCGAGGAAGGCGAGCACGCCGCGCGCGATGTGCGGCTGCGTCCACAGTGTCTGCAGCGCGGTGATCAGGCCATCGCGTCCGAATGGCGTGGAGAACCACGGCACGCCGGCATAAGGGTAGAGACCATAGCGGGTATCGGTGAGCAGCATCCGCAGATCGGCGGTGGAGCGCTCGATCCAGTCGTTGAACAGCTCGTTGTCGGTCTGGATCTCTGTGTGGCTGTCGTCGCGCGCGGCGTGTTTCGGCGCGGTTTCGCGCCCGGTTCCATGCCCAGTCCCGTGCCCGGTCCCATGTCCGGTCTCCTCGGTGCAGTCGGAAATGAAGCGGTGAGGGGCGTTGCTGACGCAGTTTACCGTGGCCTCCATTGCGCTGCGCGTTCCCGGCTGCAACCGGAGAGTGAAACGCGCCGCTTCGGCATCCATGGCGTCGGGCGCGCGGTCGAAATGGATGGCGCTGCGCCGCGTGATGCCGTCGAGGCCGCGGTAGGCGATCGTCGCCGTGTCCGTTTCGACTTGGGAACGCAGCATTTTCCCGCGCCGGGCACGGGTGATGCCGCGGACTTCGAAGATGTCGCTGAAATCGGCGGCGTAGCGGTATTCGATCACCAGCTCTATCTCGTGCTGATGGTAATTCGACAGCAGCAGGCGTTCACGCAGCGCGCAGTCATGCACGGCGATGGTGCGGTGCAGATGTATCGATCCCTTGCCGATCAGGCAGACGTCGTCGCGGTAGATGTCCGGCGTGGTCTGATCGACGACGAGCAGGCTGTTGTCGAGCTTGACGGTGGAGTTGAGCAGCATCGGCGAGCGGCCGGCGACGGTGATCCGCCACAGCGAGAGATGACGCGTGCCGAGCACATACAGGCCGTGCTCCCCGCTGCCGATGCAGCCGATTTCGCCGTGGCGATCGAAAACGGCGAAGGTGTCGCCGTCCTTGAGGACGCGTGTGCGGTCGTCGGCGCGCGCGGAGGTGACCGGAATGTAGAGCCGGCTGTCGATCTGGATCGCATCGTCCATGGGCCTGCTCCGTTTACGATTACGATTTCACCTTGCGCCCTCAGGGCGCCTTCCGGTTGCGGTTTCAGGCCGGAGATCCCGTCGCGTAGCCGGTCATGGGGGGGCGCCGCCAGGTTGCTTCCTCTCCCTCTTCGGTCATGCCGCCCGCGATCAGTTGCGCATAGGCGCCGAGGTAGCCCTCAGCCATGCGGCGCGCGGAAAAGTGTTCTTCGAAATGGCGGCGGCAGGCATGACGGTCGATGCGATCGATGCGCTGCAATGCATCAATCGCTGCTGCCGGATCGTCGACGATGTATCCGCTCACGCCGTCGCTGATGATCTCCGGCACCGAGCCGCGGCGATAGGCGATCACCGGCGTGCCGCAGGCCATTGCCTCGATCATGGTGAGGCCGAAGGGTTCGGGCCAGTCGACCGGGAACAGCAGCGCCAGGGCGCCGCCGAGAAGCTCGTTCTTGCCGCGTTCGTCGATTTCGCCGAGAAATTCGATGAGGGGCGGCTGCAGCAGGGGGCGCACGCGCGATTCGAAGTAATCGCGGTCGAGCGGATCGATTTTTGCCGCCATGCGCAGCGGAATGCCGGCGCGGTGTGCGATCTCGATGGCGGTTTCGGGGCCTTTCTCCGGGGAGATGCGTCCGAGGAAGGCGAGATAGTCACCCGCGCGCGGCTGGAAATCGTAGAGGGTCTCGGGCAGGCCATTGTGAATGGTGGCGATCCAGCGCGCCATCGGCAGCGGTCGGCGCTGATGCTGCGAGATCGAGATCAGCGGCATGTCACGGAATTCGGCGAATATCGGCTGCAGCGCGTTCAGATCGAGCCGTCCGTGCAGCGTGCTGAGTTGCGCCGCGCCGAGCTGGCGCGACAGCGGGAAGTGCAGGAAATCGGTATGGAAATGCAGCACGTCGAACTGAGCGGCTTCGCGCGCCACCGCGGCGAGTTGAAGCACCTGCCAGATCAGCGGTTCGGTCTTTTTTTCCGCCAGGCGCAGCGCATCAGGGACAATGGCGCGCAGTTGCGCGTGGGTGTGGGAATCACCGCTGGCATACAGTACGACTTCATGGCCCTGACGTATCAGCTCTTCGGTCAGGTAATGGACGACTCTTTCCGTGCCGCCATACGTGCGCGGTGGTACGCTTTCGAACAGCGGTGCGATCTGGGCTATTCTCATGGCCTGTCATCCTTGAGCAGAACCCTTCCCCCTGCCGACCCTGAGAGACATGGGGGGTGCCGGCGGCGATTTCAAGCAGCCGCAAGCAGCATTCTTGTGCCGACGACGGCGAAAAAAATCAGCGTTTTTTGGCGCCGCTTCTGGCGCCGCGCGTTTTTTTCCTGCCCGGCGTCGCGGTGGACTTTTCCACCCGCATGCTGGCCAGGCCGCGATCGAGATTTTCGGCGATATGCCCCGCTTCCTGCTTGACGAAATCGAGAAAGGCGGCGGCGACGAGCGATAGCCGCTTGCCTTTGGGGTGGGCGACGTACCAGTGGCGCTCGATGGGGAAGCCCTGTACGTCGAGTACCGCGATCGGGCCGTTCATGCCTTCGAGGACGAGGGAGTGCAGCGACAATACGGAAATGCCCAGCCCGGCGACGATGGCCTGCTTGATCGATTCGTTGCTGCCGAATTCCATGCGCGCCTCTGGTAGCCGCAGCCGCTTGGCTTCAAAGGCGCGCAGCACCGCCGCGCGCGTACCGGAACCGCGTTCGCGCATGATGATCGGTTCTTCCAGCAGGCGTTTCAGCGGGATGTTGCGCTTGTCTGCCAGCGGATGGTCGCGCGCCGCCATGACCACCAGCGGATTGGGGATCAGCATATGCGCTTCCACGGATAGCTGATCGGGCGGCTGACCGAAAATATAGAGATCGTCCTCCTGATTGGAAATGCGCTCGATCAGACGCTCGCGGTTGGTGACGGTGAGCGAGACTTCGACACCGGGGTGCAGACGCATGAAGCGCCCGAGCAAATGCGGCGCGAGATACTTCGTCGACGTGATGACGGCGAGACGCAGATGGCCGCGCTTGAGCCCCTGGGTGTCGGCCGCCTTCATTTCCAGATTGGCGAGCGCAATGAACACTTCCCTGCAGGCGGTATAGACCTCGCGCCCCATGTCGGTGAGCTGGATGCGGATGCCGACGTGCTCGAACAGCGGCAGGCCGATGGTGTCGGTGAGCTTTTTCATCTGCATGGATACGGTGGGCTGGGCTAGAAACAGCTCCTCCGCGGCACGCGTGAAGCTGCCGAGACGCGCCACGGCCTCGAATACCTGCAGCTGCCGCAGAGTGGCGTGGCGTGCGAGGGTGCTGACCAGCGTGGATCGGGACGGCATTGCCGAGCGTGCTCCCGTAAGCGTGCAAAGGTAAAGTACAATAGTAGGCCATTGCGATAAATTCAACGTGCCTGACTTTTCCGCCATTCATGCTGCTGACCTCAGTCGATGCCGAACCCTCTTTTTTCGAACCCGTGTCCGATCCGGTGGCGATGCGCTGAGTGAACACCGCTGCCGACAGCTCGGGAACGCCGCCAACCGCGGTGGTGGCCGCGGTGCTGCGCCGCGACGATGGCACGGTATTGCTCGCCGAGCGTCCGCCGGGTCGGGTGGCGGCGGGCTTCTGGGAATTCCCCGGCGGCAAGATCGAGGCGGGGGAATCGACGGCGCAGGCGCTGACGCGCGAGATCCGGGAAGAGCTCGGCGTCGAAGTGCGAGCGGCGCAGCCCTGGATCAGCTTCATCCACGGTCCGCCGGAGCGCCGTATCCATCTTCATTTTCAGCGCGTCATCCGCTGGGACGGCGAACCGCGCGGTTGCGAAGGCCAGCGGCTGGCGTGGGTCGATCCGGCTGCACCGCTCGTGGCGCCGCTGCTGCCGGCCAATGACCGCATGCTGCGCGCGCTCACGCTGCCCGGCGTATATGCCATCACCGATGCCGCGCGCTACGGGTTTGACGCTTTCATGCCGCGCCTCGAAGCCGCGCTGGCGCGGGGCGTGCGCCTGATCCAGCTGCGTGAGCGTGGTCTGTCACCGGCGCAGCATCGGGACTTCGCATGTGAGGTCGTCGCCCGGGCGCACGCCCGCGGCGCGCGCGTGCTGGTCAACGGTGATGAAGCGCTGGCGCGGGAGACCGGGGCCGATGGCGTACACCTGAAAGCGCAGCAACTGATGAGTGCCGGCGCCGCGCCGCGCATCGGCTTCTGGGGCGCGTCCTGTCATGATGGGGATGAGCTCGCGCGCGCGGCGGAACTGGGCGCGGATTTCGCCGTGCTGTCACCGGTGTTGCCCACCGCCTCCCATCCCGGCGCCCCCGGCATGGGCTGGGACGCGTTCGCCGCGCAGCTGCGGAATTGCCCGCTGCCGGTGTATGCGCTGGGCGGAATGCGCGAGGATCTGTACGATATGGCCGCACGGCAGGGTGCCCATGGCATCGCTCTGCTGCGCGGAATCTGGTAAGGTCGCCGCTGCGGCGATGCCGATATGACAGCGGGGGAGAGCAGGGGATGAAGGCGCCCGTGGTGGGTGTGGTGATGGGCAGTGACAGCGACTGGACAGTCATGCAGCACGCGGTGGCGATGCTCGATGACTTCAAGGTGAAGTGCGAAGCGCGCGTGGTGTCGGCGCACCGCACGCCCGACCTGCTCTACAAATATGCCGAGGAAGCCGCCGCGCGCGGTCTTTCCTGCATCATTGCCGGCGCCGGCGGCGCCGCTCATCTGCCCGGCATGCTGGCCGCGAAGACGGTGCTGCCGGTATTGGGCGTGCCGGTCACCTCGCGCGCGCTCAAGGGGCTCGATTCGCTGTTGTCGATCGCGCAGATGCCGAAGGGTGTGCCCGTCGCCACTTTCGCCATCGGCGAAGCGGGGGCGGCCAATGCCGGCTTGTTCGCCGTCTCCCTGCTGGCGCTGCACGATGAGCGCCTGGCGGCACGTCTGGCCACGTTCCGGCGCCGGCAGACCGCGCGGGCGAAGGCAATGAAACTGCCGCGCTGATCCCGGTTCTGATTCGGTTCACACAATTATCTGCAGCAAGGTTTTTTCCCTATGATTCTGCCTGGCGCGACACTGGGCCTGCTCGGCGGCGGACAGCTCGGCCGCATGTTTACCGCCGTCGCCCGCACCCGTGGTTATGGAGTGGTGGTGCTCGATCCCGATCCGGCGAGCCCCGCGGCCCAGTTCGCGAGCGAACATCTGTGTGCGGACTACGAGGATGTGGCGGCGCTCGATCGTCTCGCCGCCCGCTGCGTCGCGGTAACGGTCGAATTCGAGAACGTGCCGGCGCCGGTGCTGGACCGGCTGGCGCAGCGCTGCGTGGTGAGGCCGGACGGTCACGCGCTTTCCATCTGTCAGGAGCGCATTGCGGAAAAAGGCTTTCTGCACGCGGCCGGTTTTCCCACCGCGCGTCACGAAGCGGTGCGCAGCGTCGCCGATCTCGAGCGTGCGCTCGATCGCATCGGTGTGCCGTCGTTGCTGAAGAGCAGCCGCTTCGGTTACGACGGCAAGGGTCAGTATGAAGTGAGTGCGCGCGGCGATGCCGCCGCCGCGTTCGCGGCGCTCGGCGAGCGTGAGTGCGTGCTCGAGGAAAAGATCGATCTCGCCACCGAGATCTCGGTGGTGCTGGCGCGCGGCGCGGACGGCGCGGCGGTGCCGTTTCCGGTCAGCGAGAACACGCATCGCAACGGTATTCTCGACACCAGTCTGGTGCCGGCGCGTGTGCCGGCCGCGCTCGCCGAGCAGGCGACGCGCATGGCCTGCGATATCGCCGCCAGGCTCGATTACGTCGGTGTGCTGGCGGTCGAGTTTTTCATCGATCGGGGGGGGCGTCTGCTCGTCAACGAACTCGCGCCGCGTCCGCACAACAGCGGCCATTACACGATGGATGCCTGCCTGGTTTCCCAGTTCGAGCAGCAGCTGCGCGTTCTGTGCGGCATGCCGCTCGGCGATCCGGGCTTGGTGCGCGCGGCCGCCATGGTCAATATCCTGGGTGACCTGTGGCATGGCGGCGAGCCGGACTGGAGTGCCGTGCTCGCTGTGCCCGATGCCCGGCTTCATCTCTACGGCAAGCGCGAACCCCGGCGTGGCCGCAAGATGGGACACTACACCTGTCTGGCGGACAGCGCCGCGCAGGCCGATGAGGCCGCGCGCCGCATCCAGCATGCACTGACGCCGCCGCCCCCCGTCTGACGGCAATCAATCGGCGATGTTGCTGCTCAGCCCCATTCCCGTGCGGGCGCGGCTCAGTGCCGACAGCATTGGTCTGATCGCCTGCTGCAACGCAACCCCGTCTTTCTTGGCCTGTTCGGCGACCGGCGCAATCGCCTGAACGCCTGCGGTCGTGAGATCGTTGGAGAGATAGGTCTCGATATCGCGCAGGTCAGAGATATAGGTCTGCAGCGTGCGCTTCACGTCGACGCTGTACTGCGTGATCTGGGAGAACGCCTCCCGCGATTCCTCATGGCGTTGCTCGCTGATCGCCCGCACTTCCGGATTGCTTACCGTTTCGCCCTGGGTCCGCCATTCGTCGAAGTAGGCCAGCCCCTGCTCGCGCAGGGAGTCGGTGTGGTTCTCGAGCCGATCGCCGAGATGCTCCATCTTCTCGACTTCGTCGGCGTAGCGCTGGAAGGAGACGGCGACCTCGCTTCCGCCAGGCTGGATCATGCCGTTGATGGCGGCATCGACGACGTCCACCTGCGCGCTTGCTGCGCGCAGATCGCCGTCCATCTGTTCCATGTTCGATGACACGGTTGCAGCCGTGTTTTTGTTCGATCCCATTCCCGAGCAGGCGGTGATCAGCATGAGAGCGATGGCGGCGATGATAGTATGGGTCACGGCTTGTTTCATGACACGGTCCTCTTTGAGGGGTTTCCTTCCCGGATATTTCCGTTCCCGGATATTTTCCGTGCTAACATGTGAAATACGCTGTCTCGCGCATGCCGACATCATGATTCCTGATGAACAGGAAGGCATTGATCTATGTCAACACCGGTATAAGCGCGACCCTGTATGAATCAGTCTTGAGCGATGCGGCGTGGGCCGTTATTCCGTTCCGCCGCGTTCCTTTTGCAACCCTGTGGGCAAGTGGAGAAAAGCGATGGCTGTGAGCAAGCGGAGAAGAGCGGTGACTGGTGGTATAGAGGAAGCGAGTGATCGCTTGGTCGCTGATTTCAGGCGCGTGGTGCAGGATGCCGAAGAGCTGCTCAAGGCGACGGCGGGACAAAGCGGCGAGGCGATCGACGCGGCGCGTACGCGAGCCGAAGACACCCTGCGCGAGGCGCGCCTCAAACTGGGTGAGCTGGAAGATGATTTCTTCGAGCGTACCCGCGAGGCAGCCAAATCCGCCGACGACCTGGTGCACGAAAGACCGTGGCAGGCGGTGACGCTGGCGGCGGGTATCGGATTCCTCCTCGGGCTGCTCACCGGCAGGCGCTGACGCGTAACAATGCGATGACGACAAGAAAAACAGGCGGAGTGTTCAGACGCGCGCGCGCGCTGTTTTTTTCGGTCAGCGCGCTGCGTGTGTCGTTCTCCGAGCTGTTGCGTGCGCGCGCCGAACTCCTCCTTCTCGCCGCACGCACGGAAACCACCCGGCTGCTGCGGGTGCTGCTGCTGGCCCTGCTTGCCGTGTGCTTCCTCGGCCTGGCGCTGACCACGGCGAGTTTCTTCATCGTGACACTATGCTGGGAAAGCTGCCGTTTGCAGGCGATCGGCGGCGTGGCACTGTTCCATCTGCTGCTCGCGCTGATCGCGGCACTGCTGTTGCGCCGTGAACTGCGCCGGGCCGGGCAACCGTTCGCCGATACGCTCACGGTATTGCACAAGGATTACCAGCGCCTGAGCGCGCGCTTGTAAGTCGGTGCATCGTCAGCGGTGATGCTTTGCCGCGCCGTGGATGCCGTATGAATGCCGTCGACGACGGGCGATTCGTTCCCCGCTGTGCCTGCCTTGCGAGGCGGACGATGGCCGGCATGCTGCGTGAGCATTGCCGGCGTGCGTCGGTAACCCTAGTTTTCCGATTCGACTGACTGTTTTTCTGCGCCGTCGCCGTTTTCCGCACTGTCGTCGCGGCTCCTGCCGATGCCGTGCCGGTTATGAGAGGCTTCGCCGCCCTTGCGGCCGATTTCCGCCATATGTGCCGTGTTCTGGCTGACTTCTTCGCCGCCCTTGCGGCCGATTTCCGCCATATGAGTGGTGTTCTGACTGACTTCCTCGCCGCCTTTGCGACCGATCTCCGCCATGTGCTGGCGGTCCTTGCTGACCTCGATACCGCCCTTGCGGCCGATCGCGGCCATGTGCTGACGATCGCGGCTCACGGCTTTGCCGCCTTTGCGCGCGATTTCGCGTTGTTTCTCCGCGTCCATGGATGCAAAACCGCGCCCGCTGGATCGACTGTTCTCCTTTGCTGCCATGATCTGACCTCCTCTTGGCAAGAGTTCCGAGAATACGGGTACAAGCACCCGCCTGTCCGTGTGGATTGCCGTCGTCTACTACAAACAGACAGCGGCGCGGTTTCATAGTTCCTGTTGCGTGATAAGCACTGCCTCGTAGAGAATGAGGCCTTGCCGAATGCTCATGTCGTGCATGCGGACACGCAATCGTTGTTTCGTCATCGGTTTTATGGACGATGGCGTGCGCGCCTGGCGCGACAACGTATGCAATAATGTGTGTGGTTGGCACCTATGCCTGCCTGAGAGGCCGTCGCCGTTCGATCGGCGTCGTGTCTGTCGGTGGTGTCTGCGGTGATGGCCCGGCGAAGAGGAGAGCATGCTCTGCGTCACTACCCCGCTTGCCGCGCGGAATTTGCGCGCCGGAGGCGGGATCTCTTCGTACGAGACCCGAAGAACGCTGTCTGGGAACGCATGCCAAACGATTGGAATCACGGGCCGGCCGCGGCCGTTTTCTATCTCATCGTCCTGCTCGGTGTCATCGTCGGCTTGACCGCCTGCGGTGAAGACGGTGCGCGGTCCGATGTGCGCAGCCTGACATCATCCGAGCCGCCGCCGGCGGATGCCGACGTCTCCGCGTTACCGCCGGGGCGGCAGGGCGGTATTTTCTTCGGTGCGCTGGCCGGTATGCCACGTACGTTCAATCCCCTGCAGTCGGGAGAGGACGCCCCCTCGGCCATGGCGGTCTCGCGCCTGCTCGACGGGCTCACGCGCTTCGACGCTGCCCGCGAGGAAATCCTGCCGGGACTGGCGCGCTCCTGGGACATCGGCGAAGACCAGCAGACGTTCACCTTTCACCTGCGTCGCGGCGTCAAGTGGAGCGACGGACATCCTTTCACCGCCGATGACGTGGTCTTCACTTTCCAGGTGATCTACGACGAGCGCTATCCGAACCGGCGCAAGAGCGAGCTGTCGGTGAACGGACAGCCGTTCGAGGTCGAGAAGATCGACGATTACACGGTGCGTTTTCGCACCGCCGATATCTACGCGCCGTTTCTGCTCTACGCCGGCACGCCGATCATGCCGCGGCACAAGCTCCTCCAGACCTACGAGGATGGCACGTTCCTGCGTGCCTGGTCGGTGCGCGATGCGCAGATCGCGCCGGAATCCATCGTCAGCACCGGCGCGCTGGTGCTGGAGCGTTTCCGCCCCGCCGAGCGCATCGTCTATCGCGCCAATCCGCATTATTACCGCATCGACGAAGCAGGGCAGCGCCTGCCCTACATCGACCGCCTCATCGAGCGTATCGTGCGCAGCCAGCAGGCGACGACGCTGGCATTCGCGTATGGGCAGAGCGATCACGAGAGCGTGGAAGTGCGCAATGTGAGCTGGGTGCGGCGCAATGCCGAACGCTATCACTATACGGTCTATGACCGTGGTCCTTCGCAGTCCACCAGTTTCATCTGGTTCAACCAGAATACCGGCACCGATCGGCGTGGGCAGCCGTACATCGCGCCGCACAAGCTGGAATGGTTCCGCGATGCGCGTTTCCGCCAGGCGGTTTCCTATGCCGTCGATCGTGACGGCATCGTCGCCGGCGTGCTGCTCGGGCGCGGTCAGCCCTTGTGGGGGCCGATCAGCCCGGCCAATCAGAGCTGGCACAATCCGCAGGTGCCGCGCTATCTCTACGACCCGGCGCGCGCGCGTGAGTTGCTGCGCGAGGCCGGTTTCACCTGGAACGCCGCCGGTGAGCTGCACGACCGGCACGGCAACCGCGTCAGCTTCTCGCTCGCCACCAACGAGGACAACGAAGTGCGCCAGGCGATGGGGCTGGTGTTCGTCGACAACATGAAGCAGATCGGCATCGATGTCCGCCTGCAACCGCTCGACTTCAATACCTTCGTCGCCAAGGTGATGAACTCCTTCGACTACGAAGCCGGGCTGCTTGGTCTGACCGGCAGCTGGGATCCCCAGGGTGGTTGGTCGGTCTATCATTCCTCGGGGCGCCTGCATATGTGGAATCCGGCGCAGCAGACGCCTTCGACCGAATGGGAGGCGCGCATCGACGAACTCATGGAGCGCCAGTTGCGCACGCTCGACATCGAGCAGCGCCGCCGCTACATTTTCGAGGTGCAGGAGATCCTTGCGCGCGAGCAGCCGATGATCTATACCGTCACGGTGAACAGCTACGAAGGATTGCAGAATCGCTGGCGCAATCTCGATCCGCCGCAGATGGGGGCGCTGGTATGGAACTACGATGAGATATGGGCCGAGACCTTGCTCCTGCGCTGACGACATGATGCTGCGGCGATCGATATTCCGGAACGGCTTGCCCGATGCGGGCGCGGCCTGTCGCTGCCCTGGACGGGGGGCGGGGGCATGAAGGCGCTGATCGCCAAGCGCCTGCTCATCCTCGTGCCGATGCTGCTGGCGGTGTCGCTGATGGTATCGCTGCTGATGTCGCTGGCGCCGGGTGATCCGGTGACCCAGTTCGAGATGATGCCGGACGTCGACGAGGAGTATCTGCAGCGCATCCGCGAGGATTTCGGGCTCGATCAGCCCTGGTACGTGCAGTATTTCCGCTGGTTGTCGCAGGTGGTGCCGTTTTCCTACCATGCCGATGCCGGCAGCTTTCTGCAGCGTTTCGATTTCCGCCCCAACTTCGGCTTTTCCTACCATTACCGCACCGAGGTCTGGGATCTGATCGTCCAGCGCCTTCCCGCCACGGTGCTGCTGTCGCTGACCTCGCTGCTGCTGGCCTGGGTGATCGCCATTCCGCTCGGCGTGCTCGCCGCCATCTACAAGGATTCGATCTTCGATCGCATCAGCCAGCTTTTCGCCTATGCGGCGCTGTCGATCCCGGAGTTCTTTCTCGCCCTGCTGGCGCTGGTGTTCGCCGCCTATACGGGCTGGTTTCCGATCGGCGGTTTCACCTCGGTGGAATATGATTTCCTGTCGTCCTGGGGCAAGTTCCTCGACATCGCCCACCATTTGCTGCTGCCGACGATCGTGCTCGGCATCGGCGGCATCGCCAGCATCATGCGTATCATGCGCGCCAATTTTCTCGACAACATCCGCGCCGAATACGTCATGACGGCGCGCGCCAAGGGCCTGTCCGAGGGCGTCGTGATGTTCCGGCATGTGTTGCGCAATGCCATCAACCCCCTGATCACGGCGGCCGGCTTCGCCTTTTCCTCGATTCTGAGCGGCGCGCTGCTGATCGAGATCGTGATGAACTATCCCGGCATCGGCCAGCTCGTCTACGATGCCCTGCTGCAGCAGGACGCCTTCGTCGTGCAGGCCGCGGTGCTGATGAGCGTGATCATGCTGATGATCGGCAATCTGCTCGCCGATGTCGTGCTGGCGATGAACGACCCGAGGATACGCTATGACTAGGGGCGTGTTCGCCGAGCTGCTGCGCCGTCCGGCCGGCGTCATCGTGCTGGCGCTGCTGGCACTGTTCTATTTCATTGCCCTTTTCGCCGATTTTCTCGCGCCCTACGGCCCGACCGATCAGGATCTGCGCACGACCTTCCATCCGCCGACCGCGCTGTTCTGGCAGGATGGCGCGCTGCATGTGCAGCGCTACGAAATGCAGGATCGCGACCTTGCCGGCTACCGCAAGGTCGAAGGCGAAGGCTCCGCCATCCGCTTCTTCGCCCCCGGGCGCGATTACCATCTGTTCGGCGTGCTGCCGATGAGTCGCCACCTGTTCCAGGTCGCCGGCGAGGACCGGCTGTATCTGCTCGGCAGCGACCAGGTCGGCCGCGACATCTTTTCCCGCCTGCTCTACGGCACGCGCATTTCGCTCAGCATCGGTCTGCTCGGCATCGCCATCTCGATGTGCATCGGTTTCATCGTCGGCGGGCTGGCCGGTTATTTCGGCGGCGTGTTCGACAATACCGCGATGCGGCTGACCGAGTTCCTCATGGCCATTCCCGGGCTGTATCTGTTGCTCGCGCTGCGCGGTGCCTTCGCCGAGAACTTCACGCCCACGCAGATGTTCTTTCTCATCGTCTTCATCCTCAGCTTCATCGGCTGGTCCGGCACCGCGCGCATCATCCGCGGCATGACGCTGTCGCTGCGCAACCGCCAGTTCGTGCTTGCCGCCGAAGTGATGGGGCAGTCTTCGTGGATGATCCTGTGGAAACACGTGCTGCCCAATGTGTTCAGCTATCTGATCGTCGCCGCCACCATCAGCATTCCGGGCTATATTCTCGGCGAGGCGGCGCTCAGCTTCCTCGGCCTCGGCATCCAGGATCCCTCGGTATCGTGGGGGCTGATGCTGTCGCAGGCGCAGAACCCGCAGGTGTTCATGGAAGGGTATTGGTGGTTCCTGATGCCCGGCCTGGCGATCTTCGTCACGGTGATCAGTTTCAACGTGCTCGGCGACGTATTGCGCGACATCGTCGATCCGCGGCAGAAATTCCTGCGAGGCTGAGATGGGACACGGACCGCAAACCGGTGATCGCGCCTCGTCCCCTCTGCTGGAGGTGCGCGATCTGGTCATCGATTTCCAGTCGCGCGACGGCGTCAACCGCGCCGTGGATGGGGTTTCCTTCACCGTCAATGAAGGGGAAACACTGGCGGTGGTGGGCGAGAGCGGCAGCGGCAAGAGCGTGACCGCACTGTCGCTGGCGCGTCTGCTGCCCGAGCCGCCGACGTGCCGGGTCGAGGGGCAGGTGCTGTTTCGCGGCGTCGATCTGCTCGCCTGTCGCGCCGACGAGATCCGGCGCTACCGCGGCAAGGAAATCGGCTATGTCTTCCAGGAGCCGTCGACTTCGCTGAATCCGGTTTTCACCATCGGCGATCAGATCGCCGAGGCGATCCGGCTGCACCGGCCCGATGTGACCGACGTGCGCGCCGAGATCATCCGCGTGCTCGATCTGGTCGGCATCCGCGACCCGGACAAGCGCTGGAACGACTATCCGCACCAGCTCAGCGGCGGCATGCAGCAGCGCGCGATGATCGCCATGGTGCTGGCCTGTCAGCCGCGTCTGCTGGTGGCCGATGAGCCCACCACGGCGCTCGACGTCACCATTCAGGCGCAGATCATCGATCTGCTGCGCGATCTGCGTACCCGCTTCGGCATGTCGGTGATCCTGATCACGCACAACTTCGGCATCGTCTCCGGTTTTGCCGACAAGGTGGTCGTCATGTTCCGCGGTCGCGTGGTCGAGGCGGGTCCGGTGGCCGAGGTGCTCGATGCGCCGCGCCATCCCTACACGCAGGCGCTGCTCGCCTGTATTCCGCGCATGGGGCGGCGCAGCCATCGCCTGACGACCATCGATTATGCGGCCATTGAACGGGCGGTAGCGGCGGGAGAAGGGCGGTGAGCGCCGTCGACGGTAGCGGCAAGGCAGCGGCTGACGGCGCGGCGCGGGCGCCTCTGCTCGAGGTGCGCGATCTCAAGGTGCATTTCCCCGTCTACGGCGGCATCCTGCGCCGCGTCGTCGATCGGGTGCGCGCGGTCGACGGCGTATCGTTCGATGTGATGAAGGGGGCGACCGTCGGCCTGGTGGGTGAGAGCGGTAGCGGCAAGACCACGATCGGCCGCGCCATCGTCAAGCTCAACCGGGTGACTTCGGGCACCATCCGTTACGATGGCGTCGATCTCGCATCACTCAGCCGGCGCGCCTTCTTTCCCTATCGCAAGCGCATTCAGATGATATTCCAGGATCCGTTCAATTCGCTGGATCCGCGCATGACGGTGGAGGCGATCATCCGTGAACCGCTGGCAATCCATTTCCCGGAACTGACGCCCCGGCAGCAGATCGAGCGCGCCGCTGTGCTCATGGCGCAGGTCGGTCTCAACGGCGATCATCTACGCCGCTATCCCCATGAGTTCAGCGGCGGCCAGCGCCAGCGCATCGGCATCGCGCGCGCCCTGGCGGTCGAGCCCGAGTTGCTGATCTGCGATGAGCCGGTCAGTGCGCTCGATGTCTCGGTCCAGGCGGCGATCGTCAATCTGCTGCAGGATCTGCAGGAACAGTACGGTTTCACCTATCTGTTCATTGCCCACGATCTCGCCGTGGTCGAGCATATCAGCGATTACGTGCTGGTGATGAATGCGGGCGAGATCGTCGAGCAGGCCCCGGCCGAAGCCATCTACCATGCCGCCAGCCACCCTTATACCCGCAAGCTGCTGGCGGCGGCGCAGAAGGTGGACGTCGACTGAGTCGCGCGCCCCGGCGCGACGGCACCGTTTTTCACGCTGCGGGATTTATTTATACTGTCGCTTTTCCCGCGTCGACCCCTCGGAGGAAGAAATGAGCAGCACCGCCGTGCCTGCGGCGCCCTGGCGCCTGCGTCTGCGCGAAGGCATCGAGGATACCCGCTTTCAGCGCGTGATCATCGTGCTGATCTTGATCAATGCCGCCGTGCTCGGGCTGGAGACCTCAGCCGCGGCGATGGCTGTGGCCGGCCCTGCGCTGCTGATGCTGGACCGCCTGATCCTGGCCGTTTTCGTCTTCGAGCTGCTGCTGCGCATCACGGCGCACGGCTGGCGTTTCTTTCGCGATGCCTGGAGCGTGTTCGATTTCCTGGTCGTCGCGATCGCCCTGGTGCCGGCGAGCGAGGCCTTCGACGTGCTGCGGGCATTGCGCGTGCTGCGGGTTCTGCGCCTGATTTCGGCCGTGCCGCGCATGCGGCGCGTGGTAGGAGCGCTGCTGGGAGCGATTCCCGGTATCGGCGCCATCGTGGCGCTGCTCGGTCTCATTTTCTACGTCGCCGCGGTGATGGCGACGAAGTTGTTCGGCGAGAGTTTTCCCCAGTGGTTCGGCAGTCTGCCGCGCAGTTTCCATACCCTGTTCCAGGTCATGACGCTGGATAGCTGGTCCAGCGGCGTACTGCGGCCGGTGATGGAAGTCCATCCTTATGCCTGGGCCTTTTTCGTGCCTTTCGTGCTCATCGCCACATTCACCGTGCTCAATCTGTTCATCGCGGTGGTGGTCAACGCCATGCAGGATGAGCACGGTCGTGAAGAGAAGCAGCAGGATGGCGATGAGCGGAGGGCGCTGATGGCTGAGCTGCGCGCCTTGCGGCTGGAGGTCGCCGATCTCGGCCGCGAACTGGGCCGCTTGCGGCAGACACGTAACGGCGAGAAAGCGGATTAGGGGCGGCAGACCGAGAGAGGCGATACGGCCTTGCCGGCCAAGGCGGGAAAACGGTGCGGACGGTCAGGGAATCATCATAAAAAAAGGATGGGCGGCATGACCGCCCATCCTTTTTCTTCCATCCTTTTTCTCAAGGCGACGTTTCGGTGATGTGAATCAACCGAAGGTCAGCTTGCCCTTCATGATGGCGAAGTGGCCCGGGAAGGGACAGTAGAAGCTGTAGTCGCCGCCCTTCTCCAGCTTGCTGGTGGAGAACTTGACAGAAGCCGTCTCACCGCCACCGATCAGCGGAACAATCGCGATGGCGCGCTCATCACCCGCAGGCACGTGGTTGTTGGCGATACCCGCGGCCATGCCGGCGGCGGACAGCGCAGCCATGTCGGAGGTCTTGGTCACGACGAGACCGTGACCCATGGCGGACTTGGGCAACT
This sequence comes from uncultured Chromatiales bacterium, assembly GCA_964388175.1. Taxonomy (GTDB): domain Bacteria; phylum Pseudomonadota; class Gammaproteobacteria; order SZUA-140; family SZUA-140; genus JAITWN01. The sequence continues at coordinate 20,923 of CAYLYS010000024.1, forward strand.
GGCCAGTGTGCTTCAGGGTGATTTCGACTTCGGTGCAATCCCCGGAGACATTGATTTCCTTGACGTTGAACTGCATCTGATCGTTGCCTTCAACAGTGAACGAGCAGTTTGCAGCGGCCACGGAGCCAAACAGGGAAAGGGCCGTTATCGTTATGGCTTTCAAATACATGACATCTCCTTAGCGACGATTAAAAACTTTCATTATAAAGATAGATAAAACAGCTACAAACCTACCGAGAATATACTCATAAGCGATGCTATGGCAAGCCTGAATACTGCATTTTGCTGTATCAGGATGGAGACAGCAAAATGCGCCGAAATAGAGCGTGATTTTCTCCCGCTTCAGTGTGCGTGTATCGCGATGCCGATACATTTGACACCTCTGCGCGCATCCTCCTAGGCTAAACCCGAGCAGTGCGCACAGATGTTGTGCGTGCGCTCCCCAACAGGCTTTCCGGAGGCGGTGATGTCCGGTCACAGATGAGCGCATGATGATGCGGTTCGTCGAGGAGGCAGGATGGGCGCGACGGAAGATGGTGATCGCAGCAGGGATGTGTCGCCAGGCCTATGGAGCGGGCGCCGCGCTGTAGCCGCTTTGCTTTTGGGTTTCCTCTTCACGGCTGCCGTCGTCGGCCTGCTGATCCTGTTCGATATGCATCAGCACGTGCTGCAGCTGCTGCGCTGGCTGGACGCGCAGGGCAGCATGGCGATGTTGCTGTTCATCCTCATCATGGCGCTGGTCATGGTGCTGCTGCTTCCCGGCATGCTGTTGACCACCGGCGCCGGTTTCGTCTTCGGCGTGGCGCAGGGCTCTGTCGTCGTCGTGCTCGGCACCACGCTGGGCGCTGCGCTCGCTTTTCTCATTGCGCGTCATCTGTTCGGCGAGCGTGCCGCACGCTGGTTGCGCAGCCGGGAAAAGCTCGGCGCGGTGAGCGCGGAACTGGCGGCGCAGGGCTGGAAGGTAGTGCTGCTCACACGCCTGCTGCCGTTCTTTCCGTTCAAACTGTCCAACTACCTCTTCGGCCTGACCCCGGTGTCGCTGCGCGGTTTTCTCGCCGGTACCTTCATCGGCGTCATTCCCTGGTCGGTGCACAACGTTTATCTCGGTTCCATCGCTGCCGAGCTCGGCGGCATGAGTCTGCACGGCGGCGATCGCGGTGTGCTGGGCTGGTCTCTGTACGCGGCCGGTTTTCTGGTGACCGTCGTCACCGTCGTTTATCTCAATCATCTGGCGCGGCGAGCATTGGCTCGGCGCGGCGTGGGGGAGTAGCCGGCCATGCCGTGGCTGAAATGGTTGCCATGGCGGTTTCTGATCCGGCGTGCCGCGCGCGCCCACGGCTTTCTCGATCCGGTGGCGTTGCTCGGGCATCTGCATCGTTTCTCCCAGCCCTCCGAGGTCGGCGTGCCGCTCGAACTGTTGCGGGCGGGCGTGGTGTTTCATGCGCGCGGCCTGATCAACAGCCGCGTCATCCAGCACAATCTCGACTGGGTGTGGCCTTACTGGATCGAACGTCAGTTCGATCCTCATGACGTTTCCTTCGTGCCGCGCGCATTCACGATCACGCACGTCAATCTCACCCATCGCAACTGGACCGCGCTCGGCGTGCCGGATCTGTTTCCGCTCGCCATCGTCGATCCGCGCGGACTGCTGACGCCGATGGCCGACGGCTGGTCCCTGGACTGCTGGGTAGTGGGCGAGGACGGACGCTGTCTGTTGCCGTCACGTGCCCGTCAGACCGAGCAGCGTTTCGATACGTCGAACTGCACGGTGGTCACCGAGAGCCGGAGCCCGGGCATGCACTTGTGCGTGACGGCCGGTATGGGAGCGGACGCCGCGGGTGAGCGCACCGTGTGCAGCCTGTCGCTGCGGGCACAGGCGGAGGCGCCGGCCTGGATGGTGCTGGCGCTGCGCCCATACAATGCCGAGGGCGTCAGTTTCGTTCATCGCGTGGAACTGGCCGACGATCGCGGCGGCTGGATCATCGACGAGCGCTACCGCGTCGATTTCAGCGTGGCTGCCGAACGCCACCGCGTATCGGTCTATCGCGAGGGCGATGTCTATATTCATTTGCAGGGACGGGCCGACGAGCGCGCCGCCGAATGCGACGTGGGAATGGCAACCGCTGCGGCCATGTTCCGGCTCGAGCCGGGTCGCAGCCGCGATCTCACCGTGTGCATTCCCGTCGACGAGCAGCCGCCGCAGGAGGCGCGACAGGCCGCGGTGTCCTGGAGCGACAGTCTGCACGGCTGCTGTCGTTTGTGTCTGCCGGAGGCGCGCTATGTGGCGCTGTACGAGACGGCGCTGCGCACGCTGGTCATTCATTCGCCGCTCGATGTCTATCCCGGCCCCTATACCTACAAGCGCTTCTGGTTCCGTGATGCCGCTTTCATCATCCATGCGCTGCTGTGTGCCGGCCTGACCGCGCGTGCCGAGCGTGCGCTCGATCGCTTCCCCTTGCGCCAGGATCAGACCGGTTACTTTCATTCTCAGGAGGGCGAATGGGATGCCAATGGTGAAGCGCTGTGGATCATGCGGCGTTTCTGCACGCTTACCGGCCGCGCGCCGAAACCGCAGTGGCATCGCGCCATCCGCCGCGGCGCGCAGTGGATCGCCCGCAAGCGGCTCTCGACGCTGACCGGGGTGCCGCACGCGGGTCTGTTGCCGGCGGGCTTCAGCGCCGAACATCTCGGCCCCAACGATTACTACTATTGGGACGATTTCTGGGGCGTCGGCGGATTGCATGCGGCGGAGAGCCTGCTGCGCGGTTTCGATCCGGCCGCCGCCGACGGCGCCCGCGCCGAGGCCGAGGCCTTCGCCGCGGATATCGAGCGCAGTCTGGAGGGTGCGGCGCAGCGTCTGGGCCGGCCGGCGATACCGGCATCGCCGTATCGCCGTCTCGACGCCGGCGCCATCGGATCACTGGCCTGTGGCTACCCGCTGCAGTGGTATGCGCCGGACGATCCGCGTCTGCTCGATACCGCCGATTTTTTGTATGACAACTGCTTTTGTCATGGCGGATTCTTCCAGGACATGATTCATTCCGGAATCAATCCGTACCTGACGCTGCATATCGCCCAGGTTTTCCTGCGGGCAGGGGACGTGCGGCACCTGGCGCTGACCGCCTGCGTTGCGGCGCTGGCATCGCCCACCGGGCAATGGCCCGAGGCGATTCATCCGCATACGCTCGGCGGATGCATGGGCGACGGCCAGCATGTGTGGGCGGCGGCCGAATGGGTGCTGATGATGCGCAATGGCTTCGTGCGCGAAGAGGGCGACCGTCTGGTATTGTGCTCCGGCATCGCTCCGCACTGGCTCGTCGCCGGCGCGACGCTGTCGCTGGGGCCGGCGCCGACCGATTTCGGCGCGGTGACGGTGACGATCGAGATGCTTGCCCGGGATCGTGCGCGCGTAAGCTGGCGCGGCGACTGGCATGGCGCGGCGCCGGCGGTGGAAGTGCGTCTGCCGACAGCGGCGGTTCGGCACTGCGCGGGGGATCGGCAATCGGTGGTAGTGGAACTGGAGAACGCATCATGAATATCGTGATGGTCACCAATACCTATGCGCCGCATGTCGGCGGGGTTGCGCATTCGGTCGCGGCGTTCAGTGCGGAATACCGGCGGCGCGGTCATCGGGTGCTGATCGTGGCGCCGGAATTTTCCAACCAGACGGCGCATGAGACCGATATCGTGCGCATTCCTGCGATCCAGAATTTCAACGGCAGCGATTTCTCCATGGCGCTGCCGCTGTCGGGCGTGCTGAAGACGGCGCTCGATGACTTCGTGCCCGACATCGTGCATGCGCATCATCCCTATCTGCTGGGTATGACCGCGCTGCGCAAAGCGCGCTATTACAAGCTACCGCTGGTTTTTACCCACCATACCTTGTACGAACAATACACGCATTATTTGCCCGGCGACTCCCCGGCGCTCGCGCGCTTCGTCATCGAGCTTGCCACGCGCTACGCCAATCTCACCGACATGGTATTCGCGCCGAGTGAAAGCGTCGCCGCGCTGATCCGCGAGCGCGGCGTGCAGGTGCCGATCGAAGTGGTGCCGACCGGTGTCGATACGGCGAGCTTCGCGGGCGGCGACGGCGCCGGCTTTCGGGACCGTCTCGGCATACCGCGCGATGCGTTTCTCGTCGGGCATGTCGGTCGTCTGGCGCCGGAGAAGAACCTCGAATTCCTCGCCGAAGCATTGGCGCTGTTTCTCGCCGCGCATGACCGCGCGCATTTTCTGATCGTCGGCAGCGGGCCCGAGGAAGCGCTCGTCCGCGGCGTTTTTGCCCGGCACGGACTGACGCCGCGTCTGCACTTCGGCGGTCTGCTTCAGGACGCCGCCCTTGCCGATGCCTATGCGGCGATGGATGTGTTCGCGTTCTCCTCGCACAGTGAAACCCAGGGCATGGTGCTCACCGAAGCGATGGCGGCGGGTATCCCGGTGGTGGCGCTCGATGCGTCCGGCGTGCGCGAGGTGGTGCGTGATTACGGCAATGGTCGTTTGCTGCACGACGCCGGGCCGCGGGATTTCGCGGCGGCACTGGCCTGGGTGGCGGCGCAGGGCGCTGAGGGCCGGCAGGCGCTGCGGGACGAAGCGCTCGCGCTCGCGGCGCGCTATTCGATGCCCAGTGCCGCCAACCGGGCACTGGCCTGTTACGAGCGTTTGTGCCGGCAGTCGTTCGTCGATCGCACGGCGGAATTCGAGCAATGGCAGGGCACGCTCGATCTGATCCGGGCCGAATGGGAGATCGTCAAGGGTGTAGCCGGCGCCGCGGGCGCGGCGCTGGCCGCCATGGATATGCCGGCCGAGCGACCCTGGTGATAGCCAGGCTGGAGCTGCTGCTGCGCCGCATGCGTCGCGGTCTGGGGCGCAGCGAATGGATGGCGCGCCTGCTGGGTTTGCCTCCCGCCGCCGACGTCGACGGTGAACGCGACCGCGTCGGACTGGTGATGGTGCAGATCGATGGCCTGTCGCATCATGAATGCAAGCGCGCACTGGACAGCGGTGAGTTGCCGTTTCTGCGCCAGCTCATCGGGCGGCAGCATTATCTTCTGCAGCGCAATTACGCCGGCATTCCTTCTTCCACCGCCGCTTTTCAGAGCGAGCTGTTCTATGGCACCAAGGGCGCCGTGGCCGGCTTCAATTTCGTCGATCGGGAATCGGGTGAACTGGTGCGCATGTTCGAGCCGTCAACTGCCGCGCGCGTCGAGCAGCGCATCAGCGCGGCGCCGGGCGATGCCCTGCTCGCCGGCGGCAGCTGCTATGTGGACAATTTCACCGGCGGCGCGGTCGAGCCGCATTTCTGTCCCGCGGCGGGGGGATGGGGCCCGGGGCTGCGAAAGGTCGGTCTGCTGAAGCGCGTGATCTTTTTCCTCATGCATCTTCCCGGTCTGTTGCGCGTGATTCTGCTGTCGCTGCTCGAACTCGGGCTCGCGCTGGTCGATTTCGTGCGCGGGACGATCGCCGGTCAGGACCTGTGGAAAGAGCTGAAGTTCGTTCCCATGCGTGTCGGCGTGGTCGTTCTGCTGCGCGAGCTGGCGACGATCGGTGTCGAGATGGACGTGGCGCGCGGACTGCCGGTGGTGCACGTCAATTTCCTCGGTTACGACGAGCAGGCGCATCGCCGCGGTCCGGCGTCCGCCTTCGCGCACTGGACGCTCAAGGGCATCGACGGCGCGATTGCCCGCATCTGGTCGGCGGCACACCGCTCCGGCCGGCGGCGCTACGAGGTCTGGATTTACTCGGATCACGGGCAGGAGCAGACGCTGTCGTACGAGAAGCTGCACGGCAAGCGTTTCGCGGAGATGGTGGCGGAGGTTTTCACGCAGGTGCTGGGGCAGGCGGTGCCGTACCGTTCCAGTGGCGCCTGGGGAGCGCAGATCCAGCGCGCCGCCGTTTTCGGCGCCGCCTCGCATCCGCTCGAGGCGCCGCGGTCGGCGCCGGATGAGCCGGCGTTGCTGATCGCGCCGCTGGGGCCGGTGGCGATGATCTATTATCGCGAGCCGTTGTCGGCGGTCGCGGAACAGGCGATCGCCGAGCGGATGACGCGGCACGGCGGTGTGCCGCTGCTGCTGGCTGCCGGCGGCGACGGCCGTGCCCAGGCTTGGACCACTGATGGCGCATTCGAACTGCCGGCCGATGCGGCGCGTCTGCTCGGCGCGGATCATCCCTTTCTCGAGGAAGCCGCGCGCGATCTCGTTGCGCTGTGCCATCACGCCGATGCCGGACGCTTTATCGCCTGTGGTTGGCGCCATGGCGTGTCTCCGCTCAGCTTCGTCACCGAGAACGGCGCGCACGGGGGCGTCGGGCCGCGCGAAACCTGCGCTTTCGCACTGTTGCCGGACGATACGCCGCTGCCGGTGCGTGCACATGGTTATCTGCGTGCCGGCGACCTGCATCAGGCGGCTTTGCAGCTGTTGGGACGGCGCGCTGCGGCCGCGCCCTCATCGGTGGCATCGGCATCGGCATCCGCAGGATCGGCGGTGCCGCGGCGTCGCGCGGTGTCCGCGCTGAGCAGCGTGCGGGTCATGAGCTACAACGTGCACAGCTGCATCGGCATGGACGGTCGCCTCGCGCCGGAACGCATCGCGCGGCTGATCGCCCGTCACGGCGCCGACATCATCGCCTTGCAAGAGCTGGACGTCGGCCGTCCGCGCACCGGCGGCCTCGATCAGGTACATCTCATCGCCCGCTATCTGGCCATGGATTTCCACTTTCATCCGGCCCTGCATCTGGAGGACGAACGCTACGGCGATGCCATACTCACCCGTTTGCCGATGCGGCTGGTGCGCGCGGGTGCACTGCCCGGCGCCCCTGCGCTGGAGCCGCGCGGCGCACTGTGGGTGGCGATCGATACCGGCGACGGGCGCGAACTCCAGGTCATCAATACCCATCTCGGACTCGGCGCGCATGAGCGTCGTCTGCAGGCCGATGCCTTGCTCGGTCCGCAATGGTTGGAGCATGCCGATTGCCGCGCGCCCGTGGTATTGTGCGGCGATCTCAATGCGCTGCCTGCCTCGCCGGTGTGCCGCCGCCTGCGTCAGCGGCTGCGGGACGTGCAGACCGGCGTGGCGCGCCGTCCGCATGGGACGTTCTTCGGCCGCTTTCCGCTGATGCGCATCGATTACATCTTTGCTTCCCGCGATCTGCCGGTGCTGGATGTGACAGTGCCGCGCAGTGCGCTGGCGCGCGTTGCTTCCGATCATCTGCCACTGATGGCCGATCTCGGCCTGCCCTGAATCGATTTACTCTGCATCGGTTTTCCTTGAGGCGGTTTGCTGGGCGGCGGGCGCGCGAGCCGCGGGCCTGATATTTTTCAATGCCACTTTCGTCGCAGGGTGGGATGCTCACCGACAGTCTGTCCATGGCGGCGCAGCGTGGCGTGGCCGATCAGCGCATGATGTCTCATGCCTTGCCGTTACGCACCGTTCCGTTCGAGTCGTTGCCGATGCGTGTGTCGGCGACGGTAACGATGCCCGCGGAGTCGTGGCCAATGAATGTCAAAACTCGTTTCCCCAGGGAAGGGATGAATGATCGGCGGACGACGCCGGGAAGTATCGAGCGTGGTCCCGACCGCCGCGTCGATTTTCACTGCCGCAAGCTCGTGGCACAGATGAGTCCGGAGGAAATGCAGCACGCGCTGATGCGACATGAGCTCACCGGCCTCAGGAACCGCCGCGCCTATCAGGAGGCGGAGAAGATGCCGGTGCAGGCTGCGATCGATGCCGATTCGCTCAAATGGTTCAACGACGCCATGGGGCACGAGGCGGGCGACCATGTGCTGCGGGCCATTGCTTCGGCTTTCGATGCGGTGACCACCGAGGCCTATCACTTCGGCGGCGATGAGTTTCTGGTGCAGGGGCGCAGCGAAGACGACGTATTGCGCATCATCCTGCGCGCCCGGCGTCTGTTGCGTCGCGTGACCATCGGGACGCGCCTGGCCGACGGTACCGTGATCAGAAAGACCGGCGTGGAGATAAGCTACGGCATCGGCCGCAGCCGCGCCGACTCGGAGCGGGCGCTGTCGCAGGCGAAGGAGACGCGCGCCGCATCGGGTGCGCGCGCCGCGCGTGGTGAACCGCCGCGTCGCGGGCTGGTCAGGATCTCCGGCAGATGCGATGCAGGGAATGCTGCCGATGCGTGTGTTTCCACTTCGGTGACGCAGCCCCTGCACCGGCGCGGGAATTGGCTGCGGCGCTGGTGGCCGGTGCGGGATTGAATCGCGCCGGCAGTCTTGCCGTTTGATGTCGGCAGCGTACGCTGCCGTACATTGACATTTACGGGCGTGGCATGAATGATCTCTCTCATGAGCGGATGCGCGGGGCCGTTCGCTGCTGGCGGTCGCGGCCGTGCGAAGATGCGAATCTGCCGCCGCCGTTCTCCGTTCATTTCGGTTTTTCCTGAGGAGATGTCATGGTCAGTAAAACGCTGAGTATCAATATCGGGATCGACGAGAAAGATCGCAAGAAGATTGCCGCCGGGCTATCGCGTCTGCTCGCCGATACCTATACGGTTTATCTCAAGACGCACAATTTCCACTGGAACGTGACCGGCCCCATGTTCAACACCCTGCATCTGATGTTCGAGACGCAGTACAACGAACTGGCGCTCGCCGTCGACGCCATTGCCGAGCGTATCCGCGCCCTCGGTGTCCATGCGCCCGGCAGCTATGCCCAGTTCGCCAAGCTCACCAGCGTCAAGGAGGAGACCGGGGTGCCGGAGGCGAAGGAGATGATCCGCGAGCTGGTGGAAGACCAGGAGACCGTGGTGCGCACGGCACGGGAGGTTTTTCCGCTGGCCGAAGGCGTATCCGATCAGCCGACCATGGACCTGCTGACCGCACGCATGCAGATCCACGAAAAAACCGCCTGGATGCTGCGCAGCCTGTTGCAGTAAAGCGGGTGGGGTTTGGCTGCGGCGGGCTGCATGCGCCCGCCGCGGTCAAATCGTATGCGCGGGAGAGAAGCTCAGATCTGGGATTGCAGGTAGTTCTGCAGTCCGATGGCGTCGATCAGGCGCAGCTGGCGTTCCAGCCAGTAGGCGTGATCCTCTTCCGTGTCGGCCAGCATCACCCGCAGGATTTCACGGGTCTGGTAATCCTGCTCTTCCTCGCACACCTTCATGGCGTCCTTCAGCGCCTGCGTCACCGTGTATTCCAGTGCGAGATCGTTGCGCAGGATCTCCGGCACGGTGGCTCCCACATTGAGCGGATCCTGCTGTGACAGGTCTGCCGTGCCTTCCAGGAAGAGGATGCGCTTGATCAGCGCGTCGGCGTGCTGGGTTTCCTCCTGCATCTCGTGATGGATGTGCTCATAAAGCTTTTCCAGGCCCCAGTCGTGGCACAGGCGGGCATGAATGAAATACTGATCGCGCGCCGCGAGCTCGCCCCGGAGCAGCTTTTGCAATTGTGCTATGACCTTGTCGCTGCCTTTCATGTTTCCCTCCGTTGTCGGGCTCGTTACATCATGGACTGCAGGTAGTTCTGCTCGCCGACGCTGTCGAGCAGGGCGAGCTGGGTTTCCAGCCAGTCGATCTGTTCCTCGATCTCCTCGAGCTGGGATACCAGCAGGTCGCGGCTGATATAGTCCTGCACGGTTTCGCAGTAGCCGGCCGCGGCCACCAGCAGGTCGCGCGATTCGTGGCGCAGCGTGAGGTCGTTGCGCAGCACTTCCGGGGCGTTTTCTCCGATCAGCAGCTTGCCGAGATCCTGCAGATTGGGCAGTCCTTCCAGGAAGAGCACCCGCTCGATCAGATCGTCGGCCAGTTTCATGGCTTCGATCGAGTACTTGTATTCGTGCTCGTTGAGATCCTTCAGTCCCCAATGCCGGCACATGCGGGCATGCAGGAACAGCTGGTTGATGGCGGTGAGCTGGTTCTTCAGCACCGCGTTGAGATGGCGAATGACGCCGCTGTCACCCTGCATAATCGGTTTTCCTCCATTGAATCAATGCTATCCGCTTCTTTTCGGCGCTTTTCCCGGTATTGTCCCGGCAGGCGCTGAGGCGGATTGCCAGCCCGTGATTATCGCCCAATCGACGGGGTATGCCAAACCTAAGATTTTCATTTCTTATCAATCAGATAAAACAGGATTTGACTTATCTGAGTAGCTTAATTAGAGTGCAACTAGTTCTCATTTACGTTACTCTTGATCGCAGTTCGGGCGAATAGGGGAGACAGACTCATGTATGTCTGCATATGCAATGCGATCACCGATCGCGACATCCGGGAAGCCGCGCGCAACGGTGTGTCTTCGATGGAAGCGTTGGGGGATCAATTGAAGGTGGCGACCTGCTGCGGTAATTGCCGCGATTGCGCCCACAAGGTTCTGCGCGAAGCGTTGTCCGAAAGCCGGCGCGCGGCCGCCTGAATACAGCCGCTGCCGTCTGCCGTCGCGGCTGCCTGCATCCATGGGCCGCCCACGGATCGATGGCTGACTACTCGAAATAATCTCAAGAAACCAAAGAGGAACGATCGATGCGTGGTCGGTATCGTTGCCTGGCCCTGGTGGCTGGCCTGTCGCTCTCCCTGCCTTATGTCGCGGTCGGCGATGAGGTCGTCGTCTATTCCAGCCGTACCGAAGCGCTGATCAAGCCGCTGTTCGACAAGTACACTGAAGAGACCGGCGTCAAGATCCGTTATGTCACCGACAGCGGCGGTCCGCTGCTCGCCCGTCTCAAGGCGGAGGGTGCCAACACGCCGGCGGATCTGCTCATCACCGTCGATGCCGGCAATCTCTGGCAGGCCGCGGAGGAGGGTGTGCTCGCCCCGATCTCCTCACCGGTGCTCGAAAAGAACATCCCCGCTCATCTGCGCGATCCGCAGGATCGCTGGTTCGGTCTGTCGCTGCGCGCGCGCACCATCGTCTACAGCAGCGAGCGTGTCGATTCCGCCACGCTGTCCACTTACGAAGCGCTGTCCGATCCGAAGTGGAAGGGCAGGCTGTGTCTGCGCACCTCGAAGTCGGTCTACAATCAGTCGCTGGTGGGCATGACCATCGCTCGCCTCGGCGCGGCGGAAACCGAGCGTGTGGTGCGCGGCTGGGTTGCCAATCTGGTCACCGATCCGTTCGCCAACGATACGCAGCTGATGGAGGCGATCGCCGCCGGACAGTGCGACGTCGGTATCGTCAACACGTACTACTTCGGCCGGCTGGTTGAGGAAAAGCCCAATATCAAACTGGCGCTGTTCTGGCCGAATCAGGCTGAAGGCAGCGGTGGCGTGCACGTCAACGTCGCCGGTGCGGGCGTCACCCGGCATGCCGGTCATCCCGCGCAGGCTCAGCAACTGCTCGAATGGCTGTCGCAGCCCGAGGCGCAGGAAATGTTCGCCAACCTGAACTTCGAATATCCGGTCAACCCCGAGGTTGCGCCTGATCCGCTGGTCGCCGGCTGGGGCAGCTTCCAGCAGGATCGTCACAACGTCGCCGACGCCGGACGATTGCAGGCACAGGCGGTGATGCTGATGGATCGGGCGGGCTACCGCTGAAATGCCATCGGACTCGCGTCCGCTGGACTCCGGAATCGATCTTTCCCCTGCCGCGGCGCGGCGCGGTGCCCGTCGGCGCCCGCTGCGCCTCGGCAGCGGGCATTTGCTGAGCCTCATCCTCGCCGCCGTCGTCGCCCTGCCCATACTGGTGGTCGCAGCCTCGTGGCTGCATCCGGAAACCGAAATCTGGCGCCACCTCGCCGACACCATTCTGCTCCGTCTCGTCTCCAATACCCTGTTGCTGGTGGCCGGCGTCGCTGTCGGTGTGCTGTTCATCGGTGTCGGCCTGGCCTGGCTGACCGCCATGTGCGATTTCCCGGGGCGTCGCTTCTTCGATTGGGCGCTGATGCTGCCGCTGGCCATGCCGGCCTATGTGCTGGCCTTCGTCGCACTCGGTCTGTTCGATTTCACCGGACCGCTGCAGTCGCTGCTGCGCGAGCGCTTCGGGCCGGGCGGCTACTGGTTCCCCGAGATCCGTTCGGCCGGCGGTGTGATCGTGGTGATGGTGATGGTGTTCTATCCCTATGTTTACATGCTGGCGCGCGCCGCCTTTCTCACCCAGGGGCGCGCGACGCTGGAGGCGGCGCGGGTGCTGGGGTTGGGTCCGTGGCGGGCTTTCTTTCACGGCGTGCTGCCCATGGCGCGACCGGCCATCGCCGCCGGCACGGCGCTCGCCCTGATGGAGACGATGGCGGACTTCGGCACCGTTTCCGTCTTCAACTATGACACTTTCACCACGGCGATCTACAAGGCCTGGTTCGGGCTGTTCAGCCTGCAGGCCGCTTCGCAGCTGGCTTCGCTGCTGCTGCTCTTCGTCGCGCTCGCCCTGATATCCGAGCGCAGGATGCGCGGTCGCGCGCGCTTTCACGAGCGTCCCCATGCGCCGCGGGCGAGAGTCTATGCCCTGCGCGGCGTGCGCGCCTGGCTGGCCTGCGCGGCGGCCGGCACGGTGTTCTTCTTCGCTTTCCTGCTGCCGGTGCTGCAACTGCTGGCCTGGGCCTGGAAGGCGCTGCCCCATGGCATCGACGCGCGCTATCTGCAGATTCTGACCCATACCCTCATGCTGGGCGTGTTCGCCGCGGCGATCACCGTCGTCTGTGCGCTGCTGCTTGCCTATGTCCGGCGCCGCCAGGCGGATGGATTGACGCGGGCCGCGGTGGGCATGGCGACGCTGGGCTATGCGCTGCCGGGAGCGGTGCTCGCGGTCGGCATCATGCTGGTGTTCACCAGCCTGGATAACGCTTTCGTTTCCTTCATGCGCCTGTTCGACGAGAGCTGGTCGGGACGCGTGCTCGGCGGCACGGTCGCGGCGCTGCTGTTCGCTTATGTGGTGCGCTTTCTCGCCGTGGCGTTCGGCCCGATCGAAAGCGGGCTGGCGCGCATCCATCCTTCATTGGGCGAGGCGGCGCGCAACCTCGGCGCCGGGCCGGTGGAAACCCTGCGCCGGATCTATCTGCCGCTGCTGCGCCCCGGGCTGATGACCGCGGCACTGCTGGTGCTGGTCGACGTGATGAAGGAAATGCCGGCGACACTGATGCTGCGTCCTTTCGGCTGGGACACGCTGGCCGTGCGCATCTTCGAACTGACCAGCGAAGGCTACTGGGAGCCGGCTGCGCTGCCTGCGCTCACGCTGGTACTGGTGGGGTTGGCGCCGATCATCCTGCTCATCCGCCGTTCGGCGCGGACGTCCGCAGGCTGAATGGGGTCTGACCCCCTTTAACGTTAAAGGGTTTATATATAGGGCCTGGCCGCACTTGGCCCCGATAACGAGACGGACGTGAAAAGCGGCGGCTATCGGGCATATACTCTGCGCTTTCCGCTTCCCGCTGCCACCCCATGCACTTCATCCGTACCTGGCGCCGCCGGCGCTGGCTGCAGCTTCACCCCATCACCGATCCGCTGTGGGAAGGCGTCCTGGCCGATGTGCCGCTGCTGCGGGCGCTGAGCACGGCCGATCGCTCACGGCTGCGCGAACTGGCCACCGTTTTCATTCAGGAGAAAACCTGGATGGGCGCGGCCGGGCTGACGCCGGCGCCGGCGATGCGTGTCCGCATTGCCGCGCTGGCGGCATTGCCAGTGCTCGGCCTCGGCCTGGACTGGTATCGTGGCTGGGACACCATCATCCTGTATCCGGGTGAATTCGTGCATCGCCGCGAGGAAGTCGATAACGGCGGTCTGGTGCATCAATGGGATGAGGTGCGCAGCGGCGAAGCCTGGGAGCGGGGTCCGGTGGTGTTCTCCTGGGCCGATGTTGCGGCGTCGGGGCGGGCGGACGGCTACAACGTGGTCATCCACGAACTCGCCCACAAGCTCGACATGCTCAACGGCCCGCCCGACGGCTTCCCCCCGCTGCACCGCGGCATGAGCGCGCGCCGCTGGACGGGCAGCTTCACCGCCGCCTACGAAGAGCTCAACGATTGCCTGGATCGGGACCAGGAACCGCCGGTCGATCCCTACGCCGCGGAGCACCCGTCCGAGTTCTTTGCCGTGCTCAGCGAGTATTTCTTCGAGCTTCCCGACTATCTGCACGAGATCTGGCCCGCGGTCTACACGGAGCTCGCCGATTTCTATCGCCAGGATCCGCTGCGCTGGCCGGGCAGGCAGGGCTGAGGTATCATTTGCCCACTGCTCGGTCAATACTTGATTAAATTAGTCAGGCATTATAAGGTTGAGCATAGCTCAGACGCAGTATTATCTGTCTGATTCTCAATTAAATTGCGAATTTCCTACGCGCCTGCGCCGCACTCCGAGGAAATCATGGCCGAATCCAGCAGACAGCTCGAGCATCTCATCGACCGGGAGTACAAGGCCGGCTTCGTGACGGATGTGGAGCAGGAAAGCCTGCCGCCCGGCCTGAGCGAAGATACCGTCCGTCAGATATCGCAGAAGAAGGGCGAGCCCGAGTTCATGCTCGAATGGCGGCTGCGCGCCTTCCGCCACTGGCTGACCCTGCGTGAGCCGCAGTGGGCGCATGTGCATTATCCGCCGGTCGACTTCCAGTCCATCAGCTATTTCTCGCAGCCCAAGAGCGACAAGGACCGGCCGAAGAGCCTCGACGAGGTCGATCCCAAGCTGCTCGAGACCTACGCCAAGCTCGGCATCCCGCTGCGTGAACAGGAAATGCTCGCCGGCGTTGCCGTGGACGCGGTGTTCGACAGCGTCTCCATCGGCACCACCTACAAGGCGAAGCTGGCCGAGCTCGGCATCATTTTCTGTTCCTTCTCCGAAGCGGTGCAGGAACATCCGGAGCTGGTGCGCAAGTACCTCGGCACGGTGGTGCCGCATACCGACAATTTCTATGCCGCCCTCAATTCGGCGGTGTTCAGCGACGGTTCCTTCGTCTACATCCCCAAGGGCGTGCGCTGCCCGATGGAGCTGTCGACCTATTTCCGCATCAACGCCGCCAACACCGGCCAGTTCGAGCGCACGCTGATCATCGCCGACGAGGGCGCGCAGGTCAGCTATCTCGAAGGCTGCACCGCGCCGATGCGCGACGAGAACCAGCTCCATGCCGCGGTCGTCGAACTGGTCGCGCTCGACAATGCCAAGATCAAGTATTCGACGGTGCAGAACTGGTATCCCGGCGACGAAGAGGGGCGTGGCGGCATCTACAATTTCGTCACCAAGCGCGGCGCCTG
>CAYLYS010000025.1:0-28453 GCA_964388175.1 uncultured Chromatiales bacterium
CTGGTCGTTGCCCTTGCCGGTGGCGCCGTGCGAGATGGCGTCGGCTTTCTCGAGCCGGGCGATCTCGACCAGGCGCTTGGCGATCAGCGGCCGCGCGATCGAGGTGCCGAGCAGATACTCGCCCTCGTAGAGCGCATTGGCGCGGAACATGGGGAAAACGAAATCGCGCGCGAACTCTTCGCGCAGATCGTCGATGTGGATCTCGCGCACGCCGAGCAGCTGCGCCTTGGCGCGCGCCGGCTCCAGTTCCTCGCCCTGGCCGATATCGGCGGTGAAGGTCACCACCTCGCAGCCGTAAACCTCCTGCAGCCATTTCAGGATGACCGAGGTATCGAGACCGCCGGAGTAAGCCAGGACGACTTTCTTGACCGATGACATAGTGTGTTTCCAGAGTTGTCATGCATGCGCGGACGGAGCGCCTCCGTCCGCGCGCCGTTTTATTTCTTCTTCACCTTTTCGCTGCGGCGCAGACGCGACAGCAGGCGTCGCGCGAGATCGCCGAACAGCTCGGTCTGGGTCGGATGCGGGTGGATCGCCTCGGCCACCTGATCGAGCGTGAGGCCGGCGGAAACCATCATCACCGCCTCGCCGATCAGCGTGTCGGCATGATCGGCGAGGAAGTGCACGCCGACGATGCGATGGGTACGCTTGTCGGCGACGATCTTGATCAGACCGTGGGTCTCGTTGTTGATCATCGCCTTGGCGTCGATGCTCATCGGCACCTTGACCTCGACCGGATCGAGGCCGCGGGCCTTGGCCTGCTCGCTCGACAGGCCGACGAAAGCCGCCTGCGGGCGCGTGAAGATCACGCCGCAGTCCTTGTCCTGATCGTAGCGCGCGCGTTCGCCGGCGATGGTCATCGCCGCCACGCGTCCCTGATGGCCGGCGGTATGCGCCAGCATCAGACCGCCGTTGACGTCGCCGACGGCGAAGATGTGCGGCGCCGAGGTGCGGCAGGCGGCATCGACCTTGATCACGCCACGCTCGGCGGCGACGCCGGCCTGCTCCAGGCCGAGGCCGTCGAGCACCGGGCGCTTGCCGGTCGCCATCAGCACGTAGTCGGCGCTCAGCGTATGGCTCTTGCCTTCGGCATCACCGTAGACGAGTTTCATCGCACCGGCCTTGCCTTCGATTTTCTCGACCTTGACCGAGGTCTGCACCTTGAGACGCGGCTCCTGCGCCAGCACCTCGGTCAGCAGTTTGGCGATCTCCGGCTCGACCTCGGCCAGCACGCGGTCCTGCGCTTCGAGCAGGACGACCTCGGTGCCGAAGTCCTGGAAGATCTGCGCCATCTCCAGACCGATGGCGCCGCCGCCGACGACGATCAGGCGCTTGGGCGCCGCCTGCAGGTTCCACACCGTGTCGGAGGTCAGTACACCGCCTTCCTGCAGGCCTTCGCGCGCGCCGGGAATCGGCGGCACGAAAGGCGGCGCGCCGGTGGCGATGACGGCACAGCCGAAGCTCAGCTTCTGCGCCTTGCCGCCGCCCTTATCACCTTGGCCGCGTTCCGCGCGGCGATGGGGATCGTCGCTGTTGCCCGAGGCATCGATCGCCAGTTCATGCGCGCCGGTGAACGAGGCATAGCCCTGCACCAGCTTGATCTTGACGCCGAGATCGGTCTTCTGCGCCAGCTCGCCGCGGGTCTCCAGCACCTTGCGGCGCGTGGCTTCCAGCAGCTTCCAGTTCAGCTTGCCCTTGGTCGTGCCTTCCACGCCGAGATGCGCGTCTTCGGCACGGTCGCGCAGACGATCGGCGGCGGCGCGCCAGGCCTTGGAGGGAATGCAGCCGCGCCACAGGCATTCGCCGCCGGGCAGCGGCGCATCGTTGATCATCACCACCTTGTAGCCGTGTCCGGCGAGATCGCGCGCGCAGTCCTCACCGCCCGGTCCGCCGCCGATCACCGCGACGTCGTAATCCCAGTTGCCTTCGGGTATCGCCGGTCCGGGGTCCATCCACGACTCGGGATGCTCGATCAGCTGCTTGAGCGCGCCAAGCCAGGTCGCCACATGAGCGCCGTAGACCACACGGTGATCCGCGGTGATGGTGAGCGGCATGCCTTCGCCGCCGGCGGCGCCGATCGCCAGGATCGCCGCCATGCCCGGCGTGGGAATGGCATCGAAGAAGCTCACGCCGAGCATGCCCATATTGGAAATCATGAAGGTCGGATTGGCAAACTCATCCGGCTTGAGGCGGCGCTTGCGCGCGCGGCCGACCAGATCCTGCCACTGCTCGCCCAGCTCGGCGAGCGATTGCGACTCGCAGTTGCGCAGCACCGGCACCACCAGGCCGCCGTCTTCGGCGGTGACGGCCATACCGATATCGACCTCGTCGCGCTCGACCAGCTTGTCTTCATGCTGATAGGCCCAGTTCATGCGCGGCTGCTTGTGCATGGCGAGCGCGCAGGCCTTGGCGATGGCGACGGTCACCGATACGCCGCCGGCCTTGGCGGCACGCGTCAGCGCTTCGGGACGGGCATGCACGGTGACGCGGAAAGTCGGCATGCTCATGGCGCGAACCATGTTGTGGCTGACCGCGCGCTCCAGCGAGCTCATCGCGCGTCCCTCGCCCGGGACCTCGATCACATACTGCGGCGGCAGCGCTGCTGACGATGTGGTTGGCGATGTCGTTGGCGATGCGCCTGGCCGCGCGGTGGCGGAGCGCTCGACGTCGGCGGCGGTAATCTCGCCGAAAGGTCCGCTGCCGCTGACGCGTGCGAGATCGACCTGATGCTGTCCGGCGAGCTTGCGCGCATAAGGCGTCACCGCCTTGCCGGCGGGACGCGGCGAGGGCTCGGCCTTGCCGGCGGCGGCGGGCGCAGCGGAACGCGACGCAGCCGCCGGTTTTGCCGACTTGGCAGGCTTGTCTTGGGGTTCGTCGAGCGTCGCAGCCGCGGCAGGCGCACCTGCCGCCACGCTGTCACGCACCACCTGATCCTCGCGTTCGACCAGATAGGCGAGCGCACCGCCCACCGGCACCACGCTGTCGACGGCGGCGATCGGACCGGACAGGAAGCCCTCGCGGAACACTTCGACGTCCATGATGGCCTTGTCGGTCTCGACCGTGGCGACGATATCGCCGCGTTCCACGCGCTCGCCAAGCGCTTTTTCCCAACTCACCAGCACACCTTCGTTCATGGTGTCGGACAGCTGCGGCATGGTGATGGTGTGCAGCGCACCCGCCGGCGCGGAGGCGGCGGCAGGCGCTGAGGAAGACGATGCAGAAGACGCCGTGGCAGGCGTTTCGTCCTCACCGCTGCCGTCACGCTCAGGAGCCGTGGCCTCTTTCGTCTGGGCGGCGGGAACCTCGCTGCTGCCGGCCTCGTTCACCTCTTCGGCGCTCGCCACCAGTGCGCCCATCGGCTCACCCACCGCCACCGTGCTGCCGATTTCAGCCAGCGGACCGGACAGGAAACCCTCGCGGAATACCTCGACGTCCATGATGGCCTTGTCGGTCTCGACCGTGGCGACGATGTCGCCGCGCTCCACGCGGTCGCCGATCTTCTTTTCCCAGCTCACGACGACACCTTCCTGCATGGTGTCGGACAGCTGAGGCATTTTTATGTAATAGGTCTCGGACATGAATCCTCTCGAGAGAGCTGCGCTTCTAGTGAGCTGAGGTGGAAAAACAAGAATCGCGTTGCACGGATGCGCACCGGGAGATCGTCCCCGGTGCGCTCCGGTATGCCGCCATCAATGACGGCCGGTCTTGAACAGGGTCAGCGTGCGCTCGACGACCGTCTTGGCATCGGGAATCACCACTTTCTCCAGCGGCCGGCTGTAGGGGATCGGCACGTTCAGCGCCGATACGCGCAGCGGCGGCGCATCGAGCTCGAAGAAGCAGGATTCGTTGATGATGGCCATGATCTCGGCGCCGACGCCGACCGGCGCTTCAGCTTCCTCGACGATCACCGCACGATGCGTCTTCGACACCGAGCGGACGATGCCTTCGCGATCGAGCGGGCTGAGCGCGTACAGATCGACCACTTCCGCTTCGATGCCGTGATCGCGGGCAAGGATCTCCGCCGCCTGCAGGCACCAGTGCACCGAGATGTTGTAGCCGAACAGGGTCACGTCGCGCCCTTCGCGCGCCACCTCGGAACCCTCGAGCGGATGGAAGAACTCCTCGTCCGGCACTTCGCCGCGCAGGTTGTACATCAGTTCGTGTTCGTTGATGAACACCGGATCGTCGCAGCGCACCGCCGACTTGAGCAGGCCGTAGGCCTGGCGCGGATTCGACGGCGTCACCACGCGCAGGCCGGCCACGCCCATGAACACCTTTTCCATGCGCGCCGAGTGCTGTGCGCCGAGCTGGTGCGCGGTGCCGCCGGGCGAACGGATGACCACCGGCGCGGTGAGCTGGCCGCCGGACATGTAGCGGACCTTGGCCGCGGAATTGAAGATCTGATCCATCGCCAGCCAGGCGAAGTTCACCGACATGATCTCGATGATCGGGCGCACGCCGATGAAGGCGGCGCCGATACCGACGCCGGTATAGCCGTTTTCGGAAATCGGCGTATCGATGATGCGCTCCGCGCCGTACTTATCGTACAGGCCCTGCGTCGCCTTGTAGGTACCGCCGGCGACGCCGATGTCCTCGCCCATGGCGATCACCAGCGGATCGTTGGCCATTTCCTCGTCGTGGGCGCGCCGGATGGCTTCCCAGTACATTATTTCAGCCATCAGACCTTCCCCCGCTTGCCGGCAACCCAGGGATCATTCTCGGCGAGCACGTACTTCTCCACCTCGGCCGGCGACGGCAGCGGCGATTCCTCGGAGAACTTGATGATTTCGCTTTCGATCTGCTCGATGATCTCGCGGTCCATGGCCTTGAACTCGTCCAGGCTCAGTTCGTTCTCATCGATGAGGCGGCTGCGCAGGATGTTGATCGGATCGCGCTTGAGCCATTTCTTCTCCTCGTCCTTGGAACGGTAGGCATTGGAGTCCGACA
The DNA here is from genome assembly GCA_964388175.1 of uncultured Chromatiales bacterium. Lineage (GTDB taxonomy): Bacteria > Pseudomonadota > Gammaproteobacteria > SZUA-140 > SZUA-140 > JAITWN01. The sequence goes on from CAYLYS010000025.1 coordinate 4,948, forward strand.
TGGAGTGGCCGCGGTAACGGTAGGTGCGCAGTTCGAGGAAGTACGGCCCGTGTCCGGAGCGGACGTGATCGACCGCCTGGCTCGCCGCCTGGTACACCGCCTCGATGTCCTGGCCGTCGGCCTGGGCAGCGGGAATGTCGTAGGCCGCGGCGCGCTTGTATTGTTCGGTGACCGAGGTGGAACGGTCGATGCGCGTGCCGATGCCGTAGAGATTGTTCTCGCACACGAACAGCACCGGCAGCTCCCACAACTTGGCCATGTTCAGGGATTCATGGAAAGTACCCTGGTTGTTGGCCGCGTCGCCGAGGAAACAGATGGAAATCTCGTCGCCGCCCTTCAGCTTGATGCCCTTGGCCATGCCGACCGCCAGCGGGAAAGGCCCACCGACCAGGGCATAGCCGCCCATGAAGCGGGCCTCGACGTCGAAAATGTGCATCGAGCCGCCGCGACCGCGGCTGACGCCGGTTTCCTTGCCGTAGAGCTCGGCCATCACGCGCTTGGGATCGGAGCCGCACTTGATGGCATGGATATGATCACGGTAGCCGGTGATCACGTAATCGTGTCCCGGCCGCGCCGCTTCCATCACGCCGTGGGCGCAGGCTTCCTGCCCGGAATAGAGATGGAGGAATCCTCCGATCTTGCGCTCCACGTAGGCTTCATAGCAGCGCTCCTCGAAGCGGCGGGCAAAAAGCATTTCGTGCAGCAAGCGCTTCTTGTCGGCGACGCTCAGCGGGCGATATCCACCCTGCTGCGCCCCCTGTGACAGATAGCCTGGCATCACATTCATGGGCTAACCTTCCTAAGTAATCCGTAAGATATTGTCGACTTGGCTGTTCTATTTGATATTGTTGCTCAGTTCAACGTGGTCTCCAAGCAATCAGCCCGGCAACGATCCGGCATGCGATACGAGCGCACGGAACGGGATATGATCCGTTATTTTGCCGCGCGCGGTCAATCCGACGCCTGATCTTTAAAGAGTAGGAGCACGAGAGAGAAATATGACGGTACGCATAGAGCAGCAGACCGGCGCGCTGCGGCGCACGGCCCTGGACGGGCTCGAGAATCTCATCGTTTTCATACCGCGCGACAAGGACAAAGACGGTTTTCCGTCATTCCCTTACGCGGATGTGGTGCAGCAGCGCCTCAAGCGCATGGACGGCGCCGCGAGCGGCGCCCCGGTGCTGATGGATCTGCCCAATCGGGTGGGTACGCACCTCAGCCTGGGCTTCCTGCCCGCCGACATCGGCAACTTCGAACTGCTCGGCATCGCCCGCGCGCACGTGCAGCGCCAGCTCGAACGCGGCGCCGACCGTATCGCGGTCGCCGCGCCCGGCATCGCCGCCGCCCTGCGCGAGCGCCTCTTCGAAGCCGTGACTGCCGCCGCACTGGCCACCACCGCCACGCTGCCCGATTACCGCAGCCGCAAAAAAGCGGCGCCCGCCCTGAAGCACCTACAGTTCTTCGATGCGCCCCGCCGCCTCGACCTGCGGCGCACGCAGGCCGAAGCCGAGGGCAACAACCTGGCGCGCGAACTCACGCTGCTGCCGCCCAATACGCTCACCCCGGCCCATTACCGCCGCCGCATCGCCGCGCTCGCGCGCGCGCACGGCTGGCGCATGCGTTTTCTCGACAGCAAGGCGCTGCGGCGCAAACGCGCCGGCGCCTTTCTCGCCGTCGCCCAGGGCAGCGTCTGTGGCAATGCCGGTGACGATGCCGGCGACGACGCCGGCATCGTCGAACTGGTGTACCGTCCGGCACGCGTGCGCGCCAAGGCGGCGGAGCTCGCGCTGGTCGGCAAGGGCATCTGCTTCGACACCGGCGGCGTCAATCTCAAACCCGCGCGTTATATGCAGGGCATGCACGAAGACATGGCCGGCAGCGCGGTCGCCCTCGGCACCCTGCTCGCCCTCAGCCGGCTGCGCGCGCCGTTTCCGGTGCGCTGCTGGCTGGCGCTGGCGCAGAACCACATCGGACCGCGCGCCTACAAGCCGACCGACGTGGTCACCGCCGCCGACGGCACCACGATCGAAGTCGTGCACACCGATGCCGAGGGCCGCATGGTGCTCGCCGACACCCTCGCCCTCGCCAGCCGCGCCCGTCCCGCCCTCATCATCGATTACGCCACGCTGACCGGCAGTTGCGTGCAGGCGCTCGGCACGGCCTACAGCGGCGCGGTCACCAATCGCGATGCGCTGCGCGAGGAAATCGTCGCCGCCGGCCGCGCCAGTGGCGAGCGGGTATGGCCCTTTCCCTATGACGAGGACTACGACAAAGCGCTGGAAAGCCGCATCGCCGACATCAAGCAATGCACCCTCGACGGCGAGGCCGACCACATTCTCGCCGCACGCTTCCTCGGACGCTTCGTCGGCGATACGCCCTGGATACACATCGATCTGTCGGCGGGCAATCACAAAGGCGGCCTTGCCCATGTCCCGACGGATGCTACGGGATTCGGCGTGCGCTTCACGCTCAACCTGCTGCTGGAGCGCGGAATACTGGACAAAGCAGACTAATGTCCGGGTCAGAAACCCTCTCCGAATGGTTCAAAAGGGCCTGACCGCAATCGGTGCAGCACGCCGATGCCTGCGGATGCATCGGGCTGCAAGGCCGCGTATACTGCAACCCTCGACGCAGGCCACCGGTCACTACGAACAAAGGGGCTTCCCATCATGAGCGAACAGAATCCTCTCGTCGCCGCCCAGCAGCAGTTCATCGACGCACTGCCCTTTCGCAGCCTCAAAACGGAACCCTGCCCTCTGGAACAGGCGCTCGGCAGAGTGCTCGCCAAACGCGTGGTCGCCCCCATCGACGTACCGCCCTATCACCGCGTCATCGTCGAAGGGTTTCTCATCCACAGCGAAGATGCGCAGGGCGCGGGCGACGAACGTCCGGCTTCATTCAGGATCGTCGGTGAAGTGATGCCCGGCGACCGCAGCTGCCCGGCCTTCGGCAGGGGCGAAGCGGTACGCGTGGCCACCGGCAGCATCGCTCCCGACGGCCCCTACTCGGTGGTGCGGATGTTCGAAGCGCGCCTGCAGGACGATAGCTTCACCGTCACACGCTCGTTTCCGCCGCGCTTTTTCATCGAGGAACGCGGCTGCGATCTGGCGAAAGACGCCGAGGCGCTGCCGGCAGGCACGCTGCTCGACGCAGCGCACATCGGCACCATCGCCGCGCTCGGCATCGATCGCGTGGACGTGATGGCGCGGCCGCGCGTGGTGATCTACGCCTCGGGTGACGAGGTGGTGTCCTATACCGATGTACCCGCGCCGGGCCAGATCCGCGACAGCAATTCGATCATGCTCGCCGCCGCGGTCACCGCCGCCGGCGGCGAACCGGAAATCGCCGGCATCATGCGCGATGACTTCGAGAGCTTCATATCGTCGGTCAACGGCGCCATCGGCCGCGCCGACATGGTGGTAATCTCCGGCGGCACCGCTGTCGGCGGCCGCGATTTCATTTCCGACCTGATCCGCAGCGTCGGCGAACTCATCATCGACGGCGTGCCGATGCGTTCGGGTCGGCCGCTGATCATGGGCAAGGGCGGCATCAAACCCATCGTCTGCGTCGCCGGCCACCCGCCGGAAGCGTTGCGCGGCTTCCGCCTGTTCGGCGTCGCCGCCATCGACCGCCTGCTGGGACGGGAGACCGCATTGCCGGCCGACGGCTAAAAGCCGGCTAAGTCGCTCCGATCGATGGATACACTGACTCTCACGCGCCCGGATGACTGGCACATCCACCTGCGCGACGGCGCCGCGCTCGCCCTCACCGTACCGCACGTCGCACGCTGCTTCGGCCGCGCCATCGTCATGCCCAATCTGGCGCCGCCGGTCACCGGCTGGGTGGCGGCGCAGGCCTACCGCCGGCGCATCCTCGACCATGTGCCCGCCGGCGCCGACTTCGAACCGCTGATGACGCTGTATCTCACCGACCGCACCGAGCTCGGCGAGATACAGCGCGCGGCGGAGAAAGGCATCGCCGCGGCCAAGCTCTATCCGGCCGGCGCGACCACCAACTCGGACTCCGGCGTGACCGCCGTGGAAAACATCCGCCGGGTGCTGGAGGCGATGGAATCCTGCGATCTGCCCCTGCTGATCCACGGCGAGGTCACCGCTCCCGAGGTCGATGTCTTCGATCGCGAACGGGTATTCATCGAACGCGTGCTGGAACCGCTGGTGCAGCGCTATCCCGGCCTGCGCATCGTGCTCGAACACATCACCACGCGAGCCGCGGTCGATTTCGTGCGCGCCGCGCCGAAGAACGTCGCCGCCACCATCACCCCGCATCATCTGCTGCTCAACCGCAATGCGATCTTCGCCGGCGGCGTACGTCCGCACCATTACTGCCTGCCGGTGCTCAAGCGCGAGGAAGATCGCCTCGCCCTGCTCGCCGCGGCCACCAGCGGCAGCCCGAAGTTCTTTCTCGGCACGGACAGCGCACCGCACGAACGCCTGCGCAAGGAAGCCGCCTGCGGCTGCGCCGGCATCTACAGCGCCCACGCCGCCATCGAGCTTTACGCCGAAGCCTTCGAAGAGGCCGGCGCGCTCGACCGTCTGGAAGGTTTCGCCAGCCACCACGGCGCGGACTTCTACCGCCTCCCGCGCAGCGGCAAACGCATCACCCTGCAGCGCCGCGAGTGGACCGTGCCGGAACGGTACCCGCTCGGCGAAGGTTCGCTCATTCCGCTGCGCGCAGGCGGACAGATGCGCTGGGAAATCGCCGCCGCATGAGCAACGCGGGGAATAAGAACATGAAGTTATATTATTTCCGGGGTTCGGAATTGACAGGCACGATGCAGCGTGCGTCGCCCACGGCGCCGTGGCGAACGCATCGATCTGATTTCACTACTCGAGTACAAGGGGAAAACTCATGAGATTAACCACTCGCCGCCTGGCCGGCGCGCTGCTGCTGACCGTCACCGCTTCGCTGTCGGTCGGCGCCCACGCCGCCAGCGAACTGCTCAATGCATCCTATGACATCGCCCGGGAACTGTTCCAGCAGATCAACCCGGCGTTCATCGCCCACTGGAAACAGGAAACGGGCGAAGACGTGAAGATCAACCAGTCCCATGCCGGCTCGTCGCGCCAGGCCCAGGCCATCGTCCAGGGCCTGAAGGCGGATGTGGTCACCTTCAATCAGGTCACTGACGTGCAGTTCCTGCACGACAAGGGTAACTTCGTGCCCGCCGACTGGCAGAAGAAACTGCCCAACAACAGCTCGCCGTACTACTCCACCACCGCCTTCCTGGTGCGCGCCGGCAATCCGAAGAACGTCCGCGACTGGGACGACCTGATCCGTGACGACGTCAAGCTGGTATTCCCCAATCCCAAGACTTCCGGCAACGGACGCTACACCTATCTGGCGGCGTGGATACACGCACACCAGATCTTCGACGGCGATCAGGAGAAGATCAAGCGTTTCGTCGCCAAATTCCTCAGCAACGTGGCGGTGTTCGACACCGGCGGCCGCGGCGCGACCACCTCCTTCGTCGAACGCGAAATCGGCGATGTGCTGCTGACCTTCGAATCCGAGGTCAACCTGATCCGCAAGGAATATGCATCCGCCAACTTCGAGGTCGTGGTGCCGAAGACCAGCATCCTCGCCGAATTCCCCGTCGCGGAAGTGGAGCGCGTCACCAAGCAGCAGAACAGCAGCAAGCTGGCCCGTGCCTATCTGGAATTCCTCTACCAGCCGGCAGCCCAGCGCATTCTTGCCGAGAACTTCTATCGCGTGCATCATCCCGCCGTCAAAGCCGAGTTCGCCAGCCGCTTCCCGGATACGAATCTGGTAGCGGTGGAAAGCGTGTTCGGCGACTGGGAAAAGGCCAACGACATCCACTTCGGCACCGACGGCCAGCTCGATAAACTACTCGGGACACGCTGAACGCAGTACACTGCCGAATCTCGCAGGATACTGCCTTATAAATAATAAATGTCTCGTATCACTTCGGTATTGCCGGGATTCAGGCTCAGTCTCGGACTGGGCCTGCTTTTCCTCAGTCTGATCATTCTGCTGCCGATCGCCGCGCTGGTCGTACAGGCCGGCACGGGGTCGGCGCAGGAGTTCTGGCGCGCGGTCACCCATCCGCGCGTGCTGGCCAGCTATCGGGTGACGCTGATCACCTCGTTGATAGCGGCCCTGCTCAACGGTCTGTTCGGCCTGCTCATGGCGTGGATACTGGTACGCTACCGTTTCCCCGGCCGGCGGCTGCTCGATGCACTGATGGATCTGCCCTTCGCGCTGCCCACTGCCGTGGCCGGACTCACGCTCTCCGCCCTCTTCGCCACCAACGGCTGGGTGGGTTCGCTGCTGCTGCCGTACGGCATCAAGGTCTCCTACACCGAAGCGGGCATCGTGCTGGCGATGCTGTTCACCACCATTCCCTTCGTCGTACGGACCGTGCAGCCGGTGCTGGAGGACATGAGTCCCGAGTATGAAGAAGCGGCGAGCAGCCTCGGCGCCACGCCCTGGCAATCCTTCTTCCGCGTGGTGCTGCCGGTACTGTACCCGGCACTCATCACCGGCATCGCACTGTCCTTCGTGCGCAATCTCGGCGAATTCGGCGCGGTGATTTTCATCGCCGGCAACATGCCGTTCAAGACCGAAGTCATCTCGCTGATGATTTTCACCCGCCTCTCCGAGTTCGAATATCCGGCCGCCGCCTCGGTGGCGCTGCTGGTGGCGGCAACGGCGCTGCTGATACTGGGTCTGGTGCAACTGGCCCTGACGCCGCTGATACGGCGCCTGAGGGCGTGAAGCGATGAATACCACCCGCTCCCGCACGGCGACGACATCCCATACGACGGCATCACGGACGACACGCTGGCTGCTGATCGCGCTCGGCGCGAGCCTGAGCCTGCTCATCCTGGTGCTGCCGCTGATCCTGATTCTGTCCGTGGTGGTCACAGCGGGCTGGGATACGCTCAAGCATCATCTCGCCGATCACGATATGCGCTCGGCGATCAGGCTGACGCTGCTGGTCACGGTCATCACGGTACCGGTGAATGTGTTCTTCGGCACCATGCTGGCATGGTGTGTCACCCGCTTCGAGTTCCCCGGCCGGCGCCTGCTGATGGCGATGATCGACCTGCCGTTCTCGGTGTCACCGGTCATCGCCGGTCTGTGTTATCTGCTGCTCTACGGTATCCAGGGCCAATTCGGGCAGTGGCTGGACAACCATGGCATCCAGGTCATGTTCGCCGCGCCCGGTATCGTGCTGGTGACGATCTTCGTCACCGCGCCCTATGTCGCGCGTGAGCTGATCCCGCTGATGCAGGCCCAGGGCACGGAGGAAGAAGAGGCGGCGATGATGCTGGGCGCATCCGGCTGGCAGCTGTTCCGCCGCGTCACCCTGCCCAATATCAAATGGGGATTATGGTATGGCGCCGTGCTTACCAGCGCTCGCGCCGCGGGTGAGTTCGGCTCGGTATCCGTCGTCTCCGGCATGATACGCGGCCAGACCAACACGCTGGCGCTGCACGTCGAACTGCTGCATCAGGATTACAACACCATCGGCGCTTTCACCGCCGCCGCCCTGCTCGCCTCCATCGCGCTGGTGGTGCTGGTGCTGAAAGTCATTCTGGAATGGCGCCAGCAGCATGCCATGCGGGTAGCGACATACAAACAGGACGCAGACGCGGCAGCGGATCGCCTCCAGATCCACCGCTGAATCTGCTACCGATATTCGCAGCGTCCCCACCCCGCCGTCATTCTTCAATCCCCCACCGGGGAAACGCGGAACTCGCGCACTGCCGCATCCGCGCCGAGCGAGTTGCTCAGCCTGCCCGCATGCGCAGGGCTGCGGCTGCGAATCACCATGCGATATTCGAAAAAGCCGGCATCGGCATCCAGACGGTAACTGAGATTGGCGATGGTGAAGCCGTGCGCGGTCAGCAGGCGGCGCATATCCGCTTCCGCCATCACGGCATCGCGTGCGAAACGGATCAGGAAATGGGCATAGAACCGCGTCGGCACGCGCTTTTCCAGCCAGCCGAATATCGACAGGATGCCGAGCGTGATGACGGTGGCAAGCACGGCGGGGAAGTAAAAACCGATGCCGACGAGAATACCGATGGCGGCGGTCATCCAGATCGAAGCCGCCGTGGTCAACCCGCGCACCGACAGGCCTTCCTTCATGATGGTACCGGCGCCGAGAAAGCCGATGCCGGTCATGATGCCCTGCGCCATGCGGGTGGGATCGAGCGCTACACGCCACTGCTCCGGTGCGACAAACCAGCGCGTTTCGTAAACCGTCACCAGCATCAGCAGACTGGTCGACAGGCATACCAATGCATGGGTACGAAAACCGGCAGGGCGGCCGTGATAACTGCGTTCGAAACCGATGAGCGCGCCGACGACCAGCGCGGTCAGCAGGCGCAGCAGGATCTCGCCGTAAACCGGATCGGAGAGATACTCCGCCATACCGCCATCGTCCGCCGCTCAGCGGCGGACGATGGCACTCTCCGGCCAGCGTGAGCGGGAGCAGCGAGTATTACCCTGCACCGTACGCACCATGCACCTCCTCATCCCGCCACACTGGCGAATACGCGCAGATTTCTCGGCTTGACGAATACACGCTGTCCCAGCGTCAGCGGCGCCGCCAGATAAACCTCGCGCGACAGCTCGACCTCGACCAGGCCGCCGTCCTCATCGTCGCGCTCGACTTCGATGCGGATCACCGGACCGACCGAAAGCACACCGCTCACCTTGCCGGATGCGATCGTGCCTTCCGCCTGCGTCGACAGCTCGATCTCGTGCGGGCGCAGATGAGCCACCGCTGATTCCACCGGATCACCACCATTGGCGGATACCGGCGTACGGACATCGCCGATCTGTGCCCAGCCGTCGTTGATGCGCCCCTTGAACAGGTTCACGCTGCCGAGGAAGCGCGACACGAACTCCGTCGCCGGCGTTTCATAGACTTCATCCGGCGTGCCGACCTGTTCCACGCGTCCCTTGTTCATCACCACGACGCGGCTCGACACCTCCATGGCTTCTTCCTGGTCATGGGTGACGAACACGCTGGTAACGTGGATTTCGTCGTGCAGGCGGCGCAGCCAACGGCGCAGGTCCTTGCGCACATTGGCATCCAATGCGCCGAACGGCTCGTCCAGCAGCAATACCTTGGGTTCCACCGCCAGCGCGCGCGCCAGTGCGATGCGCTGGCGCTGTCCACCGGAGAGCTGCGCCGGATAACGATCGGCGACGAAACCAAGCTGCACCAGCTTGAGCAGATCGTGCACGCGCGAGCGGATCTCTTCCTTGCTGAGGCGCTCCGCTTTCGGACGCACGGTGAGCCCGAAAGCGACGTTGTCGAACACGGTCATGTGACGGAACAGCGCATAGTGCTGGAATACGAAACCGACGCCGCGATTGCGCACATGGCGATCGGTGGCATCCTCGCCATGGAAATGGATGCGTCCGGTATCGGGCTGCTCCAGACCCGCCATGACGCGCAGCAGCGTGGTCTTGCCGCATCCCGACGGCCCCAGCAGCGCCACCAGTTCGCCATTGGGAATCTCAAGATTGACGTCCTGCAGAGCGTGGAAGCTCCCGAACCGCTTGTTTATGTTTTCGACCACGATACTCATGCATATGCTCCCTTGGATGATGCCGTCGCTGCGCTTATCGGTACATCGATCGCTTCCGGCCGTTGCAGCTGGACCGCGCTGCGCCATTCGACGTAAGTCTTCAATACGAGTGTGATCAGCGCCAGCAGGGCGAGCACCGAAGCACAGGCAAAAGCGGCGACGAAGCTGTATTCATTATAGAGAATCTCTACATGCAGAGGCAGCGTATTGGTTTCACCCCGTATATGCCCGCTGACCACGGAAACGGCGCCGAACTCGCCCATGGCGCGCGCGTTGCAGAGTATCACTCCGTACAACAGCCCCCACTTCACGTTCGGCAACGTAACGCGCCAGAACGTCTGCCAGCCGTTGGCGCCCAGCGTCAGCGACGCCTCTTCCTCCTGCGTACCCTGTTCCTGCATGAGCGGGATCAGTTCGCGCGCAATGAACGGCACGGTGACGAAGATGGTGGCAAGGATGATGCCCGGCACCGCGAACACGACCTTGATGTCATGCTCCGACAACCAGGGTCCGAGCCAGCCCTGGAGGCCGAAGACCAGCACATAGATCAGACCGGCGATCACCGGCGACACCGAGAACGGCAGATCGATCAGCGTGATCAACAGGCTCTTGCCGCGAAACTCGAATTTGGCGATGGCCCAGGCGGCGCTGACGCCGAAGACGAGATTCAGCGGCACGGCGATCGCCGCGGCGAGCAGCGTCAGGCGGATGGCCGCCATCGCATCCGGTTCGACCAGCGCGGTGAAATACGCACCCACGCCCTGGCGCAGCGCCTCGGTGAATACCGCTGCCAGCGGCAGCACCAGGAACGACACCAGGAACGCAAGCGCGATCAGGATCAAAGTGATGCGCAGCCAGCGCGGCTCGGTCAGTGTCCGGGAACCATGGGGATTGGCATTAATGCTGCTCATGATTCACCTCACTGGCCGTAACGGCGACGACTCCACCACTGGATCAGATTGATGCCCAGCAGCAGAATGAAAGAAACCACCAGCATGGCAACAGCGATCGCGGTGGCACCCGCGTAATCGAACTGTTCCAGCTTGGTGATGATCAGGAGCGGCGTGATCTCGGAAACCATGGGCATATTGCCTGCGATGAAGATCACCGAGCCATACTCGCCAAGCGCGCGGGCGAAGGCCAGCGCGAAACCCGTCAGCAGCGCCGGCCACAGACTCGGCAGCAGCACGCGCAAAAAGGTCTTCAAGCGCGAAGCGCCGAGACTCGCAGCCGCCTCTTCCAGCTCGGGTTCGAGCTCCTGCAGCACCGGTTGCACGGTGCGCACGACAAAAGGCAGACCGATGAAAACCAGGGCGACGAAAACACCCGCCGGGGTAAACGCGACCTTTATCCCGATCGCGTCGAAATACTGTCCGATCCAGCCATTGACCGAATAAAGCGAAGCGAGTGCGATGCCCGCAACCGCGGTTGGCAGGGCAAAAGGCAGGTCGATGAGCGCATCGACGATCCTGCGTCCGGGAAAGCGGTAACGCACGAGTACCCACGCGACCAGCAGCCCGAACACCAGATTGACAAAGGCAGCCAGCGCCGAAGTACCGAAACTCAACTTGTAGGAGGCGACCACTCGCGGCGAACTGATCGCTTCCCAGAATTGGGGCCAGCTCAATTCCGCCGACTTGAAGAACGTCGCGGACAGCGGAATGAACACGATCAGACTCAGATACAGCAGGGTAAATCCCATCGTGATGCCAAAGCCGGGAAGAACACTGGGCTGGCGCAGCGCGAATGTACTCATCCTCTCTCCTCAGGCACGCCCTCCCCCGTCGCTGTCGCTGGAAGGAGGGCGTGCTACCTTTTCAACTATATGGATAGTGCATGCTCAGGCAACGATCACTTGCTCGGCACGTAGATCTTGTCGAACACGCCGCCGTCGCTGAAATGCCGCTTCTGCGCGACCTGCCAGCCGTCGAAGACATCATCGATGGTGATGAGCTTGACGTCGAAGAAACGGTCACGATCTTCTGCAGTAGCATGCTGCGGTTCGCGCGGGCGGTAATAGTGCTTCGCCGCGATGCGCTGTCCTTCGGGAGAATACAGGTACTCCAGATAGGCCTGCGCCACCTCGCGGGTGCCGTGCTTGTCGACGTTCTTGTCGACGATGGTCACCGGCGGTTCGGCCAGGATGCTGAGCGAGGGCACGACGACCTCGAATTTGTCACGGCCCAGTTCGTTCAGAGCCAGGAACGCTTCGTTCTCCCACGACAGGAACACATCGCCGATGCCGCGCTGCGCAAAAGTGGTGAGCGAACCACGCGCCCCGGAATCGAGGATCGGCACGTTCTTGTAGATCTTGCCGACGAAATCCTGCGCCGCCTCATCCGAACCGTATTTCTCCAGGCCATAGGCCCAGGCAGCCAGATAATTCCAGCGCGCGCCCCCCGAGGTCTTGGGGTTGGGCGTGATCACGGCAACGCCAGACTTGGCCAGATCATCCCAGTCCTTGATGCCCTTGGGATTGCCCTTGCGCACCAGGAAGACGATGGTGGAAGTATAGGGCGAGCTGTTATACGGCAAGCGCGACTGCCAGTCCTGCGGAATCAGTCCGGCAATCTCGTGGATCGCATCGATGTCATAGGCCAGCGCGAGCGTGACCACGTCGGCTTCCAGGCCGTCGATCACCGCGCGTGCCTGCTTGCCCGCGCCGCCGTGGGACTGGCGGACGCGCACGTTGTCGCCGGTTTTCTGCTTCCAGTAATCGACGAAGGATTTATTGAAATCGACATAAAGTTCACGTGTCGGATCATAGGACACATTGAGCAGGTCGACGTCTTTGGCGAACGCATTGCCGCCGGCCAGCATGGCCAGCGCGGCAACCAATATTCCTAAACGTTTCATGTTTGTCTCTCTCCTTAGTATTTTCTGATCGACTCAGAAGCGGACGATGGTGCCGAGCGAAAGACCGCTTGCCGAATCGCCGGCTGCGGGGGTAAGCGCCGTGTCGCCGCGTCCCTGTCCATAGGGTGTGATGGTACGGAAGTCATCGTTGTCGGTGACCGCATAGACCAGATAGAGCGTCACCGCCTTGGCCAGCGCGTACTCGCCGCCGATGGCAAACAGCGATGCATCCCAGTTATCCACTTCGTCGTTCAACTGATAGAACTGTGCCTTGAACGCCCAGTCATTGTGGCGATAGCGCACACCGACGCCGTAGACGTCGTAGTCCCAGTCCGAGGTGACGCCGGACACCGCCTGCCACAGCGCGGTCACGCGCAAGTCGGAGCTGATGTCGTAGTAACCGCCGAGGCGGATGATCGAGGGATCGTCCTCGCCGACGTTGACGTTGCCGACCTTCTCGTAACCGAGACCGACGAACGCCGGACCTTGGGCATAATTCACCGCCAGGCTGACGAGGTCATTGTCATTATTCGCCGTGGTACCGGTATCGATGTTGGTTGCGTACTGCACGACACCCTGCAGACCGGAAAAGCTCGGCGTGATGTACTGGATGGTATTGCGCGGACGCTCATCGAAGCGGGCCACGGTGCCGGTGGGCGCGGCAACGACGCGGGTCAGGTTGCGGGCATCACCGACCTGATCACCGAACAGCTCGGCACGGCGACCGATCACCTTGACCGGGGTATCGATCTGTCCGGCGCGGACCGTACCGAAATTACCCTGCAAGCCCAGGAAGCTGTCGCGGGTCGCCCAGGTGCCTTCGCCGTTGTCGACACGGATCTCGGTTTCGACCTGGTAGATACCCTTCAGGCCTTCCTGGATGTCGATATCGCCCTTGATGCCGATGCGGCTGGCATTGCTGGAAATGTTCAGCGCGCTGTCGGTGTCATTGTCGAGGTGGTCGAGCGACACATTCAACTGGCCGTAAAGCGTAGGACCGGCGGCATAAGCGCCGGAAACCGCCAAGCTCCCCACCAGACCGACGGCAAGCGCCAATACACGATTACTATTCTTCTTCACTTTCTCTCCTCCTCAATCATCGGTAAAAGGTGAACGCGGAGCTTCCGGCTGCCCGGTCAGCACGCATGTAAAAATCATCATTTGCTGTGTCGTAAAAAAAAGAACCTCCGGTCGTCCGGTCGGTACCAAGGGAGAGGGGCTATGAACAAAGAGATCGCCGCGTCATTTGCTCTGACTACCGTAGCCATGCCTGCCGCCCGCGGTTTCGAAACGCACTTTTTCCTTGCGATCGATCTGCAGCACGCGCCCGTCGTGAATGATGAATTCCACCGATCCGTAGCGAATCGTTCCCAGCGCCTGGCGCAGGTGCTCGATCGCTTCGTCGGTGTCACTGGCCGCGTTATTCGGTTCATTCATGGCAATACGCCTTTTTCCGGATCATCATGCAGTGCCGCTGAACAAAAAAATCAGGGCGAAGAGATCAGCGCGACACACCAGGCACCCTGCAGATGCCGCCATCCCTGGCTGGGCGCCTGGCTGTGTTCACGCTGTCCCGTACTGGCCATATCAAGTATCGTGCCAATCCAGAAATTAAAAAATAACTTGTTGTTATTAAAAAAGAATAACCAGATTCACCGTCATCCCGGCAGAAAAATATCCTGTTATATTCAGCAGCAATCCGTTTAAAATAACGGGCACCCGTTTAATAGCACGAGCCGATGACACAAAACGAACCATTGCTGCTGGATATCTGGAAGGAAGCAGGCCGCCACATGGACCCCGCCGCCGCCGTCACGGCGATCGGTCACATCCTGGCTACCGCAACCCCGTGGACGGGACTGGAAATCCTGCGGGTAGACACCGCCGAGGACGGTCTCACTCCGGTCGCCGCCTGGTCACAGCACGGCGCCGCCGGCGCCGACCACCGCGGCGTCATCGCACTGGACAGGAACCGGTGCGAGACTCTGTGCGCACAGCTGCGGGAAAACCAACCACTCCTGCTCTCCGCGCGGCACAAGGCCGCGCGTGACGATGCCGCGCTGCACATCCTCGGCGAACGCTATGACGGACACGCGGCGATGCTCGGCCTGCTGCAGGGCGAGGAAAGCCGGATCAGCGGCATCATCGCCCTCCTCGCGCCGCCCGATGCCATATCCGATGCAATACCGGCGGAACACAGCGCGCTGTTCCTGCGTCTGCTCGAACCTTTTTCCATCGTGCTGGCGAACGCTTTCCGACTGCACGAACTCCATGAGATGCGCGCCTCGATCGAAGCCGATCGGCGCTCCTGGCTGGCGCAACTGGCGGGCGACAACCCGGTCGACGCCATCATCGGCGGAGAAGGCGGACTGCGGCCGGTAATGATCCGCGTCGATCAGGTCGCGCGCTCGGACAGCTCGGTCCTGCTGCTGGGCGAGACCGGCTCGGGCAAGGAAGTCATTGCGCGCACCATCCACGAACGCTCGCATCGCGCCGAGGCGCCGTTCATCCGCGTCAACTGCGGCGCGCTGCCGCCCGAACTGATCGACTCGGAACTGTTCGGCCACGAGAAAGGCAGTTTCACCGGCGCCTCGGCGCGGCGCCGGGGCTGGTTCGAACAGGCCGATGGCGGCACGCTGTTTCTCGACGAAGTCGGCGAACTGCCGCCGGCGGTGCAGGTCCGCCTGCTGCGCGTGCTGCAGGACGGCAGCCTGTACCGCGTCGGCAGCGAAGACGCCATCCACGTCGACGTGCGCGTGGTCGCGGCGACCCACCGCGATCTCGCCGCCATGGTGCAGCAAGGCAGCTTCCGCGAAGATCTCTGGTATCGCATCGCCGTCTTCCCGATCCTGATTCCGCCGCTGCGCGAGCGGCCGCAGGATATTCCCGAACTGGCGCGCTATTTCGCCCGCCGCGCATCGGCGAAGATCGGCCTGCATCTGCAACTGCCCACCGCCGACGGCATCGCGCTGCTGCAGGCCTATGCCTGGCCAGGCAATGTGCGCGAAATGGCTTCGGTCATCGAACGCGCGACCATCCTCGGCGAAGGTCGGCGGCTGGAAGTGGCGGCAGCGCTCGGCCTGTCGGCGCCCGCGCGTCCCGGCGCCAGCCACGCCCAGAGCAAGAAAAACGATCGTTTCACCACGCTGGATCAGGCCATCATCGATCACATCTGCGCGGCACTGAAGCAGACGCACGGCAAGGTCGAAGGTCGCCGCGGCGCGGCGGAACTGCTCGCGGTCAATCCGCACACGCTGCGCTCGCGCATGCGCAAATTCGGCATCGATCCCAGCCTCTTCCGCGAAGACGAGCAAGACGAATGAGGAATAAGGCGGATGCGCATCGCATCTGCTATCTTGCCCCCATGAATCATTCGCCTCTCCCTCTCTCCGAACGCGCACGCATGGCGCGGCGCTTCCGTGGCTTCCTGCCCGTGGTCGTAGATGTCGAATCGGGAGGTTTCAACCCGGAAACCGATGCGCTGCTCGAAGTGGCCGCCGTGCTGCTCGACTTCGACGACGAAGGACTGCTGCGCCCCGTCGCCACCCACGCGCATCACATCCTGCCCTTCGAGGGCGCCAATCTGGATCCGAACGCGCTGGAGTTCAACGGCATCACCGACCCCTGGCATCCATTCCGGGGCGCGAAGGAGGAAAGCGTGGCGCTGCGCGCCCTGTTCGCGGAGATTCGGCGCGCGGTCAAGGACAGCGGCTGCACGCGCGCCATTCTGGTGGGACACAATCCGGGGCTCGATCTCGGCTGCATCAACGCGGCATCGCGCCGCGCCGGACTGAAGCGCAATCCTTTCCACCCCTTCAGCACCTTTGACACGGCCACGCTCGCGGGCGTGGCGTACGGGCAGACGGTGCTGGCGCGCGCGGTGCAGGAAGCGGGCCTGCCCTGGGACGCAGCGCAGGCGCACTCGGCGATCTACGATGCCGAGATCACCGCCGCGCTCTTCTGTGACATCGTGAATCGCTGGGACAGCCGCCGTGCGGCGGACCTCGGACCTGCCCCCTAGCCTCGCCCCCCTGGTGATCCTCGGGTGATCCCCGGGTGATCCTCAGGCGGCGTCGTCTATCAGTTGCTGCAGTTCGCCCCGCTCGTACAGTTCCAGCACGATATCGCAGCCGCCGACGAGTTCGCCCTTGATGTAGAGCTGCGGGAAGGTCGGCCAGTTGGCATAGCGAGGCAGGTTCTGCCGGATCTCGGGATCGCTCAGCACGTCGACGGAATGAAACTGGGCATTGCAGGCCTGCAGCGCCTTGGCGGTGGCATTGGAAAAGCCGCACAGCGGCCGCTCCGGGGTGCCCTTCATGTACAGCACAATGGAATGCCCTTCGACCTGCTGCTTGATCCGCTCCATCACGTCCATCTGTCTGCTCACCTCGCTAATGTTCTGCCGGCACGGCCGTCGGCTACCCGCGGGAAGCGCAGCCGCCCCGATCTGTGCCCGATCGAGGAATCTATGATAGGGACAATACCTGATTAACTCAATCAGGTACTGCCTTCCGCACCGGCCATTCTAAACCAGCGTGCGGCGGTTTGCAGTCACGCCCCAGCCGATGTGCGATGCCCCATTCACGGCGGGCAGTAGCACCACGCATTTTTCATCGGCGCCGGTTTTCGTACCCTCTCATCCGGGACCGCGGTCGCCGCGCAGGACGGCGAATGAGCCGCGGGAGATGCCGTTCCACGCTCAACGGAGGATGCAGAGATGATCCACAAGCTGCCTGAACTGCCCTATGCGAACGACGCGCTCGAACCCCACATCTCGGCCGAAACCCTCGACTTTCATCACGGCAAGCATCACCGGACCTACGTCGACAACCTCAACAAGCTGATCAAGAGCACCGAATTCGAGCCCCTGTCGCTGGAAGACATCGTACGAAAATCATCGGGGGGCATCTTCAATAACGCGGCACAGGTCTGGAATCACACCTTCCTGTGGCACTCGATGAGCCCGGACGGCGGCGGCGATCCGCAGGGGCATCTGGCCGACGCCATCGACCGGACCTTCGGCTCGATGGACGAGTTCCGCGCCCTGTTCACGCAGACCGCGCTGTCCACCTTCGGCTCGGGCTGGACCTGGCTGGTGAAAAATCCCGATGGATCGCTCGCCATCGCCAGCACCCCGAATGCGGGCACACCGCTGACCGAGGGCAAAACGCCGCTGCTCACCTGCGATGTCTGGGAGCACGCCTATTACATCGATTACCGCAACGCACGCGCGAAATATCTCGAGAATTTCTGGAACGTCATCAACTGGGATTTCGCCGCCGGCAATATGGGCTGATCGCCCCCCTGACGAACGCCGCGCCGTCCTTCACACCCCCCATCGGGAGCATGGGATGCGAGGGATCGGCCAGCGCGGCGCCCCCATATCCCTCACCCGCCACTGCGCCCCGCTGGCAGGGGCATTTCGCTGCCTGCAATAAACGGTATAATCGGCGGTTTCCATGTGAACAGGCCATCCATGTCCGATCACTTGATGAACACCTATGCGCGCCTGCCGGTGACGTTCACGCACGGAGAAGGTGCGTGGCTGTGGGATACCGATGGCAAGCGCTATCTCGACGCACTCAGCGGCATCGCGGTATGCGGGCTCGGCCACGCGCACCCCGCGGTCACCGCCGCCATCAGCGCCCAGGCGGCGCGCCTGCTGCACACCTCGAATCTCTACGGGATCGGGCAGCAGCAGCGTCTGGCCGACGAGCTGACGCGGATGGCGGGCATGGACAAAGCCTTTTTCTGCAACTCGGGCGCCGAAGCGGTGGAAGCCGCGATCAAGCTCGCGCGTCTCCACGGGCACAAACGCGGGATCACGCAGCCGGCCATCATCGTGGCGGAAAACAGCTTCCACGGCCGCACGCTCGCCACGCTGTCGGCAACCGGCAACCGCCGCGTGCAGGCCGGCTTCGAGCCGCTGGTCCAGGGTTTCATTCGCGTGCCGTACAACGATATCGACGCCATCAAGGCGGTAGCGCGCAATTCGTCCCAGATCGTCGCCGTCCTGCTCGAACCGATCCAGGGCGAGGGCGGCATCCGCGTAGCGACGCCGGACTACCTCGCCGCCGTGCGCGAACTCTGCGATCAGCATGGCTGGCTGATGATGCTCGACGAGATCCAGACCGGCATGGGCCGCACCGGACGCTGGTTCGCCTTCCAGCATCACGATTGGCATCCGGACGTGATGGCGCTTGCCAAGGGGCTCGCCAACGGCGTTCCCATCGGCGCCTGTCTGGCGCGCGGCGCGGCAGCCGATGTGTTCCAGCCCGGCACGCACGGTTCGACCTTCGGCGGCAACCCGCTCGCCTGCAGTGCGGCGCTCGCCGTGCTGGAAACACTCACCGCGCAGGCATTGGACCGCCGCGCCGCGGCACTGGGACAAAGCCTGCGCACGCGCCTGCAGGAGACGCTGACAGAGCAGACCGACAGCCTGGTCGCCGTACGCGGGCTGGGCCTGATGATCGGCGTCGAACTGAACCGGCCCTGCACCGAGCTGGTCCGCATCGGCCTGGAGCACGGCATTCTGTTCAGTGTCCAGGCCGAGCGGGTCATCCGGCTGCTGCCGCCGCTGATACTGACGGACGAGGAAGCCGAAGAACTCGTGCGCCGGCTCGCCGCCGTCATTGTCGCCTGGTCGCGATGAGCGCACTCAACCCCGCCCGGCACACCGCCGGCGCCCCATGATACGGGAATACAAGCCATGACCCAGGCGCGCACACCGGCGCGACACTTTCTCAGCCTGCCGGACCTTTCGGCGGCGGAACTGCGCGCACTGCTCCAGCGCGCCATCGAACTCAAGCGCATGCAGCGCGAAGGCGTGCCCTACGAACCGCTGAAAAACAAGGTGCTGGGCATGCTGTTCGAGAAATCCTCGACGCGCACGCGCGTCTCCTTCGAGACAGCGATGATCCAGTTCGGCGGCGGCTCCATATTTCTTTCTCCGCGCGATACTCAGCTCGGACGCGGCGAACCGATAGAAGACACCGCGCGCGTGCTCTCGCGCATGGTCGACGCGGTGATGCTGCGCACCTTCACCCATGACAGCCAGGTACGCTTCGCCGCCCACTCCCGGGCGCCGGTCATCAACGGCCTGTCCGATGCGCAGCACCCGTGCCAGCTGCTTGCCGATCTGCAGACCTATGTCGAACTGCGCGGCGACATCGCCGGACGCACCGTCGCCTGGCTCGGCGACGGCAACAATATGTGCAACTCCTACATCGACGCCGCCGCCCTGCTCGGTTTCGAACTGCGCGTCGCCTGTCCGCCCGGCTATGAGCCGACCCTGCCCGCCGCCCGCGCGGGACTGCGCGTCAGCATCGGCCACGACCCGCGTGCCGCCGCCGAAAACGCCGATCTCATCGTGACCGACGTCTGGGCGAGCATGGGACAGGAAGACGAGGCGGACAAACGCAAGGCGATCTTCCAGCCCTTCCAGGTCGATCGCGCCATCATGGCCTGCGCCCGCCCCGATGCGCTGTTCATGCATTGCCTGCCGGCCCACCGCGGCGAGGAAGTCAGCGCGGAAGTGATCGACGGACCGCAGAGCGTGGTCTGGCAGGAAGCCGAGAATCGTCTGCACGCACAGAAGGCGCTGCTGGAACTGCTGCTCGCGCCCGCCGCACAGAACTGATGTCGATACCGACCGCCGAGACATCGACGCTGCTTGAGATCCGGGATATCGAATGCCGCCATCAGGGCCACCTGATCGTTGACGGCCTGTCGGCGCGCGTGCAGCGCCACGACATCGCCTGTCTGCTCGGCCCCAGCGGCTGCGGCAAAACGACGGTGCTGCGCACGATCGCCGGCTTCGAACCCGTGTATCGCGGCGAGATCCTCATCAACGGCACGACGGTTTCATCACCGGACCGCACGGTAGCGCCCGACAAACGTCGCCTCGGCATGGTGTCTCAGGATTATGCTCTGTTCCCCCATCTCAGCGTGCGCGACAACATCGCCTTCGGCCTGCGCCGCCGCGCCCGCGCGGAGCAGCGGCACATCGTCGGCCGCCTGCTGCGCACCGTCGGCCTGACCAGCGCCGAAGGCCGCTATCCCCATGAGCTGTCGGGAGGGCAGCAGCAACGCGTCGCGCTGGCGAGAGCGCTGGCGGTCGGTCCTGATCTGCTGCTGCTGGACGAGCCGTTTTCCAATCTGGACGTCGAACTACGCGAACGTCTCGGCGCCGAAGTGCGGGAAATTCTCAAGGAACAGCGCATCACCACGCTCATGGTCACGCACGATCAGCAGGAAGCCTTCACGCTGGGGGATGGGGTAGGCATCATGAAAGAGGGACGCATCGTCCAATGGGACACCCCTTTCAATCTCTATCATCGGCCGGCTGACCGCTTCGTCGCCGGGTTCATCGGGCACAGCGTCTTCCTGCCGGGCGAGCTGTCGTCAGCCGATGCGGTACGCACCGAACTGGGCGTATTGCAGAGCACGCAGCGCTACGCCTGGCCGGTCGGCACCGAGGTGGACGTACTGCTGCGCCCCGACGACATCGTCGTGGACGATTCACGCAGCGAGCTGCGCGGAGAGGTCATCAAGGAAGCATTCAAGGGGGCGGAAACGCTCTACACGCTGCGGCTGCCGAGCGGGAATGAACTGCTGTCCCTCGTTCCCAGCCACCAGCGACTCATGCCGGGCGATCGGGTGGGGCTGCGCGTGGCAGCCGACCACCTGATCGTATTCCCGCGCAATCAGGGCAGCTGAGCCGCCAGATAGTCCGCTACGGCGCCGATTTCCTCGTCCGACATCTTCTTCGCAATGTCGGACATCATGCCGGCAGGATCATTCTTGCGCGTTCCCGCCTTGAAATCGGTGAGCTGCTTGACCAGATATTCCTTGTGCTGGCCGACGAGGCGGGGGAACTGCGCGATCTCAGGGCCGCGTCCGGTGCCCTTCGGACCGTGGCAGTTGATGCAACCATAAACGCCGCTGGCAGGAATGCCCTGCTCGAAAATCTGCTGCCCACGAGACACCAGCCCCTGGTCGGGCGGCACGATGGGCTGCTTGGCGAGTTTCTGTTTCGAGAAGTAGGCGGCGATGTCCTTGGCATCATCGACGCTGGCCACGGTCGCCGCCATGCCTGCCATGATTTCACTATTGGCGCGATGTCCGCGCTGGAAGTCACGGATCTGCTTGACGATATAATCGGGATACTGACCTGCCAGACGGGGAAACATACCAGCTTCACTATTGCCATCCGCACCATGACAGCCGGCACAGAGCGCGCTCTTGGCTTCACCTGCCGCCGGATCCCCTACCGCCAACGCGGCCCCCGTCACGCTCAGTCCAAAGCCACAGGTCAAGATCAATACAAGCCAGTTCTTCACAAGCATGACCCCCCTCGAATCATGTTTTACGAAATATTATTTTGTACCGTTATTGTTTTGGCGCTGCGGCAGCGCCGGGTTCCGAGGATAACACAATCGGCCGGGCTAAAAAATCCACGGAAAATAGGCGGAACGCCTGCCCCATCCGCCTCCCGGCAGCAATCGGATATCCATGCAGACACCGATCACCTGCTGAAAAGAAAAAACCGTCCATATCAAAGGACTGGCGCGAAAAGCTCGCGCCCTAACTCTCGCGGCCGCGGGCGGCGCGTTCGAGCACCAGCGCGTCCTCCAGCCCGCTCATCCTTTCCTCCAGGGCGGTCAGGCGCGTATCGAGCGCCTCCTGCCACGGCCCGCGCACCAGCGGCACCCGCGGTGCCGACGTCGCACGCTGCGAACGGTCGAGTTCGCCGTAGAGCTCGCGCGCCACGACCTGCACCTGCTCGCGCGTAAAGGCGTGCAGCTCCTCCAGATAGCCGTAGAGCATCAGACGGTCGCAGAAGGTGTTGATGCGGCGCGGCACCCCCTCGGTCTGCTGATGGATCTCCTCGAACGCGCTCTGATCGAAGGACGGGTCGCCATCCCAGCCGACGCGCTTGAGCCGATGCTCGATATAGCCCGAGGTCTCTTCCGGCGCCAGCGCCTTGAGGCGATAGGTCGCGATCACGCGCTGGCGCAGCTGCTCCATATCCGGCGCCTGCAGAATGGCCCTGAATTCGTCCTGGCCGAGCAGAAAGGTCTGCAGCACCGGCGCGCCGTCGACCTGGATATTGGACAGCATTCTCAATTCTTCCAGCGCCCGCTTGGGAATGTTCTGGGCCTCGTCGACGACCAGCAGCACCCGCTCCCCGCGCTGCGCCCGCTGCTGGAAAAACACTTCCAACCCACGCAGCAGCGCCGATTTGCTCAACTGCTCGTGCGGCAGGCCGAACGAGGCGCTGACCATGCGCAGCAGATCGTCGGCATCGAGCTGGGTGGTGACCAGCTTGGCCGCCACCATGTTCTGTTTGCTGATCATATTGAACAGCATCTCGACCAGCGTGGACTTGCCGGTACCGATGCCGCCGGTGATGACGATGAAGCCCTCGCGCTGCTCGAGCCCGTAACGCAGGTAAGCCAGCGCCCGCTTGTGCCCCTGGCTCTCGAAGTAGAAGCGGAAATCCGGACTCAGGCGGAAAGGTTTACCTTGGAGCTTGTAGAATGTTTCGTACATGGACGGGGTATCTGCCGCGGTGATTCCGGTTATTGTAAGCGGCTGAGCGAAAAAATTCTTGTGTCACATCCTGATATGCATATGAACGATGAGAAGAGCCGGCGCCGTCCGGAGGCCGTGTCGCTGCTGGCGGCAGCGGTGGTGATGGCCGCGCTTTACGCCGGTTCGTCGATTCCCGGCGAACCGCCTGCCGACCCGACCCTGATACACCAGGCGTTTTCCTGGTTCTCGCCGACCGTGTACAACATCCTGCACATGCCGGCCTATGCCCTGCTGGCCTGGACACTGTTTCGCTGCTTCCAGCCGCCCCTCGGAACGCGCACCGGCATCATGCTGGCCATCGTCGCCGCCGGCGTCTACGGCGCCGGGATGGAGCTGCATCAGGCGGACATTCCGGGACGCTATCCCAGCCTCACCGACGTCGTCCTGAACGGCATCGGCGCGATCGCCGGCGCCACGCTCGCCGCCCGGCGCACCGCCGCCGGATCGCGCGGGGCGTGATCGAG
>CAYLYS010000025.1:28553-35429 GCA_964388175.1 uncultured Chromatiales bacterium
GCGCCACGCTCGCCGCCCGGCGCACCGCCGCCGGATCGCGCGGGGCGTGATCGAGTGATCATCCCGTGCGGCTCTGCGGCCAGGATCAAGGCCAAGAGTCAAACCAGGGGTCAAACCAGGGTCGAAGCCAGGGCCAAGCTAAGGCTGGGGCAGCTGCGCCTGCTGCAGCAGTTCCCTCACATACCGAACCGGAATGGCGTAACTGATCCCGCTCGGGCGTTCCAGCGCGCTTTCCTTCGACGCCTTGACAAAGACCATGTTGAGCACGCCAAGCACCGCACCGCTTACCGGGTCGAACAGCGGGCTGCCGCTGTTCCCGGGGTAGGAAGTAGCGTCGAGCTGGTAGATATCGAACACGTCGCGCAATTGCCTGGCAGCCGCCGGTGAAATATCCCGCGCCGTGCGCGCCGGCAGCGCGATCGGCGTGATCGCGGCGATCGTGCCGCGATGGGTCGCCGGCACCAGCCCGAGCGTGGAGCCGATGGGAAAGCCGATGAAGGCGACCGCCTGCCCTTCCCGGGCCACGCCCGCGGAACCCAGCTTCAACGCCGGCAACGGATCGCCGTCGATGCGCAGCAAAGCCAGATCGTGTGCCTTGTCGACAGCGATGCGTTCGGCGCGGCGCACTTCGTTTTCCCTGCCCCCCGGCCCGGCGATGATCACGGCGATGAATTCGCGGCGCTGCGAATCGAGTACTTCCGGAACGACATGCTCATTGGTTATCACATGACGGCCGTCGGCGACGACGAAACCGGTGCCGAGGAAGCGCGTGCGCGGGGAACGCGTCTGCTGATAGGTGCCGATGCCGACGATGGCGGGCTTGATCTTCTCCACGGTGTCAGGCAGCTGCGCCGCGGCGACCGGCCCGGCAAGCCCGAGCGCGGACAGCAGGCAGACCGCGACGACCCACGGCATCGCCGCCACGCGCGGGCGCGATGCGGAGAATCGCATCATGATGTGTTTCCGGACAAGGCTTCGCACCAGATCTCCCCTTTGCTTATACGGCCGTGCTGCCGATACAACCGATACAGCGGAATCCGGGGACTCGGTGATGACTTCGGTATAATGCCAAGCGATCCCCGCATTCGATCACGATCAGACACGAAGAGGATAACCGATTGGCAGCGCCAAAACATCCGCCGAAGATACTCTGCGTCGTCGGCGCCCGGCCCAATTTCATGAAGATCGCACCGATCATCGCCGCCTTCCGCCCGCATGACGATGCGTTCGCCCCGGTGCTGGTCCACACCGGCCAGCACTACGATGCCGCCATGAACGACCGCTTCTTCGAAGATCTCGGCATTCCGCGGCCGGACATCAACCTCGAAGTCGGCTCGTCGAGTCATGCGGTGCAGACAGCGGAAATCATGCGCCGCTTCGAACCCGTGCTGCACGAACAGCGGCCCGCGGCCGTACTCGTCGTCGGCGACGTCAACTCGACGATCGCCTGCGCGCTGGTGGCGGCGAAGGAAAACGTACGCATCGTGCACGTGGAGGCGGGGCTGCGCAGCTTCGACCGCGCCATGCCGGAGGAAATCAACCGCGTCCTCACCGATCAGATCTCGGATCTGCTCTTCACCACCGAACGCCATGCGCGCGACAATCTGCTGCGCGAGGGTGTCGCCGAGGAACGCATCCATTTCGTCGGCAACGTCATGATCGATTCGGTGCGGCGCAATCTGGAACGCGCCGTGCCGGTTGCGCAAACGCTGAGCGGCGCCATCGGGCCCGCTTTCTCCGGACTGCAGGAAAACGGCGCCTATGCCGTGCTGACCATGCATCGCCCTTCCAATGTCGACGACGCGGACACGCTCCGCGACCTGCTGGAAACCCTGCGCGACATCGCCGGACATCTCGCCGTCATTTTCCCCATGCACCCGCGCACGCGCGCGCGCATCGATGCATTCGGGATGCAGTCCCTGCTCGACCACCCCGGCCTGCTGATCATCCCTCCCGTCGGCTATCTGCAGATGCTGGGTCTGGTGCGCGATGCCCGGCTCGTGCTCACCGATTCCGGCGGACTGCAGGAAGAAACCACCGCGCTCGGCATTCCCTGTCTCACGCTGCGCAACAATACCGAGCGGCCCATCACCATCGATGAAGGCACCAACGTGCTGGTCGGCCGCGATCCCGCGCAGATTCTCGCCGCCTTCCACGACATCATGCAGGGCGGCGGCAAATCCGGCCGCATTCCCGAATTCTGGGACGGGCACGCGGCGGACCGCATCGCCGCCACACTGCGCGCCTGGGTCTGAAACCCCCAGACCATCACAAGCCCATCACGAGCCCATCACGGCGCCCATCGCAACGGCAGATCAGTGCCCGCCGCGCTCCGCTTCGGCCGCGCGGCTGTATGCCAGCGCCAGCAGCAACACCAGAAAGAACAGCATCATCAGGCGTGGCGACCAGAACACGGTGCTGAAGACACCAACGGCCAGCACACCGGCAAGCGATGCCAGCAGCAGCGCCTCTTCGGCCCTCCCCCGCACCGCCGCCGCGCCCAACTGCAGCAGCGCAGCCAGCACCAGCAGACCGAAGGCAAGCAAGCCCAGCCAGCCCTGATCGAACCAGATCTCAATCCACTGGTTCTCGATGCGCCAGGCATCGAGGTGGTCGCTGCTCATGTACCAATAGCGCAAGCCCTGATCGAAAGCGCCATTGCGCAGATAGTCCGCCCCGCCCGCATCGAGCAGGCGCACGCGATCGATCTCCAGCACACCAGTCCCGCCGTAATGGGCGATGGCCAGCGTCAGGCCGCGCTGCAAGGGCGCCGGCCTGACGGTGAAATCCTCCAGCCCGAACGCCCAGCGCAGATCGGTCCATGCGCCCGTCTCGTCGACCGGGATCCTGAAGCGCTCGGCATGGCAGTCGAAGGAATAGCGGGCGGACTTTTCGCAGACGAACACGCCGAGCGCAGCCGGCGCAGCCGCCCGCACGCGCATCTCCAGGCTGTAAGCAGGGACGCGCGGCAGATCGATGCGCTGATTGATGAACAGGGAATCGCCCGCACCGAGACGCAGGCGATTGCCTTCCAGCGTTTCGATGAGGCTGAAATTGGCGGGAATGCGGCCGTCGGCATTGGCGGTGAGATAGATGCGGGGAAAGCTGCCGGGCCCGTTGCCGAACCAGTTGACGCCGCCGTCCGCCTTCGCCAGATCCATCGCCGAACGCCAGTACGCCAGGCGCTGCGCCATATCGGCATCGATCTGCGCCATGCGCTGCCCGGCGAATCCGCTGCCGACCTGGGCGATGATCACCCCCACCGCGCCCATCGGCAACAGCAGCAATACGGCCAGACGCCAGCGCTGAGCCGGCGCGGCCACACGCCAGGCGGCGAGCAAACCGGCCATCGCCAGCAGCAGTGCCACCGCCATGCCGAAATAGCCGCCGCGCGCGTAGGTGACGGCGAGGGCGTACATGGCCAGCACGAACAGCGCCAGCGCGGGCAACAGACACCAGGGGGAACGGCGCTGCCAGGCCCACAGCAGGATGAACGGCGTCGCCATCACCAGCCACGCCTCGATGCTCGGGCCGCCGACGTGCATATCGGCGAAAGCGCCTGAAATGCGGTAACCGCTGTCGAAATCGAACAGACCCGGATACACCATGCGCTCGCGCAGCACGATCAGGATGCCGAGCGCGAGTCCGCTCACCATGCCGGGCACGAAATACCGGCGCAGCTGGTGCGGTACCGGCAGCGCCGACTGGCGCAGCAGCGTATAGAGCAGCACCGCCCAGACGAAACCCTTGGCCGCGCGCAGCGCATTGTAGCGGCTGCCGTACTGCACCCAGTCATCGACGCCGGGCGCTTGCCAGGGAAGCAGCGTGAACACGACGCCGGCCAGCAAAGAACAGCCGAACACGACCAGCGCCCAGACCGTCACGCGCGGCAAGCCGTCGCTGTCGATCCGCTCATCGGTTCGCTCATCGATCCGGGCTCGGCCGGTGCGCCAGCGCCAAGCAGCCACTGCCAGTGTCGCCAGCACGAACAGATCGAGTTCGTCGAAGAAAAAACGGCCGCTGTACAGCGACAGATTCAGTACGGGCACCAGCGCCGGGATCACCAGCAGCCAGACCGCGGGATAACGCCACAGCAGCGCGGCATAGGCGGCGAGCCCTAGCAGGAGCCAGCCGGCAGCCACCGGCCAGTTCGATGCGGCATACAGCACGAGCACGCCCAGCGCGACTCCCAGCAGGCGCATGAACCGGACAGGCGATGACGGCGCCAGCGCCGTCATCGCAGCGGGTACCGCGCCGGGTACCGCCTTGGGCACCACCCCGGGCACCGCCTCGGATACCGCAGCAGGCGCCGCTGCCGCCGCGCCGTCGGCAGGTGCTGTCGCAGCAGGCGCGAACGACTGGCGCCACAGCCATGACAGTACGAACAGCGTCGCCACGGCGGCGAACATGGCGATCAGCGCGTCGGTGTAATCCGGATGCCGCCCCGCGACGAACAGCTTCGCCGTTTCCATCAGCACGGCGAGCGCGCCGGCCCATGCCGCCGCGACGCCGTAGCGGCGACGATGCGGCGCATACGACGCCAGCCCCCACAGCCAGACCGCCGCACCGACCGGCGCATACATCGCCATGTGCGACATCACGCTGCCGATCGCCGCCGCCTGGGATACCAGGTAATGATAGTAAAAGGGCAGAAAGTGCAGATCGGCCAACGTTCGCCCGGCGCGGGCGAGATCGAAGTGAAATCCACGGATACCGGTATTGAGCGCGAGCAGCGTCAACACATAGGGAACAGCGGCCCATGCCACCAGCGCACGCCCATGACGGGCGAGCAGATCCCGGCGCAGCAGACGTTCGCGCCCGGCATGGCACAGCAGACCGATACAGACCCCGGCCGCCCGCACCAGCACCGAGCGTCCCTCGGCGATACCGGACACGGTGAAAAGCTGGCCCAGCTCCATGGCGACGCCGACGCCCAGCGCCGCCGCCAGCCCGAGCGTACGCCGGCCCGGTTTGTCCAGCTTCCAGCGCAGTGCCAGATACACACCGAGCGGCACACTGATCGCCGCTTCCAGCAGACGCGACAGCGTGCAGCGCAATCCTGCCCCGCAGCCAGCGCCGGCGATCCACCAACCGGCATGCCCGGAGGACAGCTTGGTGCGCAGCTCCTGCATCGACAGCAGCAGATCGAAAGGCAGCAGCCCCACCAGCAGGTACACGATCGCATAGAGCGCCAGCGCCCGCTGCAAACCCTGCGTGCGCAAGGCATCGCGCCACCGCGGCCAGCGCGGATGAAACCAGCACCAGGCCAGCACACCCAGGACTCCACCGGTGAAGTTTGCGCTCAGATCGGCCGGCGAAGGCTCGCGGAGCGGCATCCAGGTCTGCATGAACTCGACGCTGGCCGTCACCGCCAGGCAGAACAGACAGGCAAGCGCTCCCGTCACCAGCCGCGCCGCCGGACTGCGCATGCCGCCGGACAGCCACGCCATCCAGCAGAAGCCGAGCGGCATGAACAGCAGCACGTTCGCCACCCACTCCTGCCGGGCGCGTGACTTCATCCGCGGCCATTCCATCGAGCGATAGATTTCCCAGGCCTGCGCCAGGCCGAGATCGTCGAAGCGGAACGGCATCAGCGTGATGTACAGCACGGCGCCGAGCGACAGCCAGGCCGGCAGCGCCCAGGAAACCGAGCGCATGCGCTCAGGGCTGGGCGGGATCGCCTGCACGGTCATAGGCGCCATAATGAGGAATCCGCCTCGGCTCGCCGCTGAAATCCCGCGTCAGGCCGGAGAAGGCCGGCAGTCCGCTCCAGGATGCCGTCGCGCGCAGCGCACCCGGCCGCGGCCGCAGATCGAGCGCATCGACCGTCGGTGCGAAAGGCGCGAGCAGTTCGGCTTCCGCCGCCGCCAGCGGTCTTTGCCGGTTGTCGCCCATCGTCAGGCTCGGCGCCACGGACAAAGGCGCATCGCTGAAGAAGGCATTACCCTCCACCCGCTGCTCATGGCCCTCGGCGGGCCCGCGCAGGCGCAGAGCGCTGCCGCGCGACACCACGGTGTTGAACAGCACGTGCACATTCCTCGGCACATCGTTATGGGGCTGAATACTCATCGCTCCGCCGGACGCATTGACGAACAGATTGTTATAGATCGCCACATTTCCCTCGGCCTGAAGCAGGCGCTCGTCGGGATTATGGAAAAAAAGATTGCCGTAGATCAGATAGCGATCGTCACGCCCCGGGCCCGCGAGCGGCCAGTGGCCGACCAGCACGTTGGGGCGCGCAGCCGGACCGCTGGCGCCGCCGCTCAGCTTGCTGAAGACGTTGTTGCGGATGATGGTGACGGCGGGCTCCTGCGGCAGACCATCCAGCTCGGGACGCGGCCGCTGATGCTTGATCTGCAGATTGTAGCCGAGCGTATCCTCGATCAGATTGTTCTCGATAATCCCGGCGACGAACGGTGCGGCACCGTTCGAATTGCCGAGATACATGCCGGTGCCGGCGCCGCTGATGCGGTTGTTGCGGATGATCCAGTTCCAGGCCGGCGCCTTGGTGGAAATGCCGACATAGCTCTGCGCGGCGTCGAAACCGCTGATATCCAGGTACTCCAGCGTCACATCGTGCGCGAAACGCCCGCGCCCCTCGGCCACCACGCCGTGCGCGCGCCGCCCCTTGCCGCGCAGATGCAGATGGCGGACGGTGAGGTATGCCACATCGATCAGGCTGACGGTGATATGCCGGTCGCGGGCCTCGAAAACCGCCGGCGCCCCCCCGGCCGGCCCTTCGATCACGATCGCCCTGCCCGGCACGCCGCGCAGATTGCGCAGCGGCAGGCCGTCGCGGTAGACACCGGGCAGCAACTGCAGCGTATCCCCCGGCTGCAGTTGCTGCAGGTAGGCGCGGTAGTTCTCCGGCCCGGC
>CAYLYS010000026.1:0-33834 GCA_964388175.1 uncultured Chromatiales bacterium
TGGGTTTAGAACGTCGTGAGACAGTTCGGTCCCTATCTGCCGTGGGCGTTTGAGACTTGAGGGATGCTGCTCCTAGTACGAGAGGACCGGAGTGGACGTACCTCTGGTGTTCCGGTTGTCACGCCAGTGGCACTGCCGGGTAGCTATGTACGGAAGGGATAACCGCTGAAAGCATCTAAGCGGGAAGCTCTCCCCAAGATGAGGTCTCACGGATCCTCGAGATCCCTAAAGGGCCGTTCAAGACTAGAACGTTGATAGGCTGGGTGTGGAAGCGCAGTAATGCGTGTAGCTAACCAGTACTAATTGCCCGTGAGGCTTGACCATATAACACCCAAGCGGTTTGTGTTGTATGGCCGGTGTTTGTGTAACGAAATACCCGCCCTTTTGACGACTTTCCGAATTCGCTGTTCACGACGGGTTTCCCGTCGTGTGCGGCAACCAGTTTCCCTGGCGGCAATAGCGAGTGGGAACCACCCGATCCCATCCCGAACTCGGAAGTGAAACTGCTCAGCGCCGATGATAGTGTGGGGCTTCCCCATGTGAAAGTAGGTCACTGCCAGGGTCTTACCCCAACCCCGCGAATCGAAAGATTCGCGGGGTTTTTCTTTTCCGGCTCATCGGGCGTTCCCACTGCGGTTTCCTGCCGTCCCGTTATCTAGTATCGTTGTCCAATGAACATCGTCATCACAGGCGCCAATCGAGGTATAGGCCTTGGCTTTGCCAAGCATTATCTGGCACAGGGCGCCAATGTATGGGCCTGTGTGCGCTCGAGCGCCGACAAGGGTTTGGCTGCGCTGCAGAGTGAGCGCCTGCATATCGTGCTGTGGGACGTCAGGGAGGCAAAGCCGAGAGGCGGCGCCCCGCTTCCTGAACGCGTCGATCTGCTGATCAACAACGCCGGGATCTGGAGCGCGGGAGACGATGCGCCACAGTCGCTGGAAGACGTCAGCGAAGCGACCATGCAGGAAGTGTTCGACGTCGATTGCATCGGTCCGCTGCGGGTCGTGCAGCATCTGCTGCCGGTGGTGACGAAAGCGCGCGGCGTCATCGCCAATATGAGTTCCAAGATGGGCTCTTCGGGCGATAATTCCAGCGGTGGCTGCTATGCCTACCGCGCCGCCAAGTCGGCGCTGATCATCGTCTCCAAATCGATGGCGATCGATCTCGCGCCGCGCGGGGTGCGAGTCATCACGCTGCATCCGGGATGGGTACGTACCGACATGACCGATCACAACGGCTTGATCGATGTCGATACCTCCGTCACCGGACTGGTCAGGGTAATCGAATCGGTTGGGGATTATCCGCTGGGGGCGTTTGTCGCTTACGACGGCAAGGAAGTGCCGTACTGAAATCCGAGCGCCGGATCTTCTCGTCTTTCCCGTCAGGGAAGCGTGCGACCGATCAGCGGCGTTCGGCCTTGCGCTTGGACAGGCCCAGATTCTCCCATACCGTCATCGTTGTCTGAGACTGGTTCATGGTATAGAAGTGCAGGCCGGGGGCACCGCCTTCCAGCAGTTTCCGGCACAGTTCACTGGTCACGTCGAGCCCGAAAGCGCGTATCGCTTCGCTGTCGTTGCCGAAGGCTTCGAGGCGTTTGCGGATCCAGCGTGGAATTTCAGCGCCGCAGGCATCTGAAAATCGTGCGAGCTGCTGGTAGTTCGTGATCGGCATGATGCCGGGCACGATCGGCAGGTCCAATCCCATTTTTTCACTGGCGTCGACGAAGCGGAAATAGGCGTCCGGTGTATAGAAATATTGGGTCAGCGCCGCATCCGCGCCAGCCTCTACCTTGCGCTTGAAATTGAGCAGATCGGCGCGGGCGTCCGACGCCTGCGGATGGAATTCCGGATAGGCGGCGACTTCGATGAAAAAGTGGTTGCCGGTTTCTGCGCGGATGAATTCGACCAGCTCACTGGCGTAGCGCAGCTCTCCCAGATCGTGCATGCCGGATGGCATGTCGCCGCGCAAGGCGACGATATGGCGAACGTTCTGTTCCTTATAGGCGAGCAGTATTTCCCTGATCTGGCTGCGCGTCGAACCGATGCACGACAAATGAGGGGCGACATCCACCCCCGTGCGCTGCTTGAGCTCGACGACCGTGTCATAGGTGTGGTCGCGGGTCGAGCCGCCGGCGCCGAAAGTGACGGAGAAGAAACAGGGTTCCAGCGCGGCGAGCGCTTCGCTGGCGGCGTGCAGTTTTTCAGCTGCCTGCGCGGATTTCGGCGGGAAGAATTCGAAACTGTAGGCCTTGGGGTAATTGAGCTGGCTTTTCATCGACGCTGCTTGCTGGATGCTGGCTCGGGGGAGCGCTCCGACTCATGCCGGAGCGCTCTCTGCAATCCGAGCGGAATGAGGTTTTCCTTCTGCCCGGTGCTCAGTAACGATAATGCTCGGGTTTGTAGGGTCCGTCGGCGGAGACGCCGATGTAATCGGCCTGTTCACTGCTCAACCGCGTCAGCTTCGCTCCGATCTTCTGCAGATGCAGGCCGGCGACCTCTTCATCCAGCTTTTTCGGCAGCACGTAGACTTTCTTCTGATACTCGCCGTTGTTGCGCCACAGCTCGATCTGCGCCAGCACCTGGTTGGTGAACGAGTTCGACATCACGAAGCTCGGATGCCCGGTCGCGCAGCCCAGGTTCACCAGCCGCCCTTCGGCGAGCAGGATGATGCGTTTGCCGTCGGGGAAGATGACGTGATCGACCTGGGGCTTGATGTTCTCCCAGCGGTAGCCGCGCACGCTGGCGATATCGATCTCATTGTCAAAGTGCCCGATGTTGCAGAGGATGGCCTGGTTCTTCATCGCCTGCATGTGATCGTGGGTGATGACATGATAGTTGCCGGTGGCGGTGACGAAGATGTCGCCCTGTGAGGCCGCTTCGTCCATGGTTACCACGCGATAGCCTTCCATTGCCGCCTGCAGCGCGCAGATCGGATCGATCTCGGTGACCCAGACGGTGGCGCCCAGGCCGCGCAGCGACTGCGCACAGCCCTTGCCGACATCGCCATAGCCGAGCACCACACAGATCTTGCCGGCGATCATGACGTCGGTGGCGCGCTTGATGCCATCGACCAGCGATTCGCGGCAGCCATACAGGTTGTCGAACTTCGACTTGGTCACCGAATCATTGACGTTGATCGCGGGGAAAGGCAGATCGCCGCGTTTTTCCATCTGATACAGCCGATGCACGCCGGTGGTGGTTTCTTCGGTGACGCCACGGATATTGTCGCGGATGCGGGTATAGAATCCATGATCGCTCTGCAGGCGCTGGCGGATCGCGGCATGAAGGACGCGTTCTTCATCGCTGTCCGCCTTGCCGAGCGCGCCGGCATCGACTTCGGCGCGGGCGCCCAGTACGGCGAGCAGCGTGGCGTCGCCGCCGTCATCGAGGATCATGTTGGGGACGCCGCCGTCGTGCCATTCCATGATGCGGTGTGAGAACTCCCAGTATTCCTCCATGGTCTCGCCCTTATAGGCATAGACCGGAATGCCGCGAGCGGCGATCGCCGCTGCCGCATGATCCTGGGTCGAGAAGATATTGCAGGAGGCCCAGCGTACTTCGGCGCCGAGCGCGACCAGGGTCTCGATCAGAACGGCGGTCTGGATCGTCATGTGCAGGCTGCCGGCAATGCGGGCGCCTTTCAGCGGCTGCTCGGTGCTGTATTTTGTGCGCAGCGCCATCAATCCCGGCATCTCGGTTTCGGCAATGGCGATTTCCTTGCGTCCCCATTCGGCCAGGGCGATGTCCGCGACCTTATAGTCGGGGGTGGTTTTCTTCGCGGTCTGTGTGCTCATTCGGTGTGTCCTCGAAAGCTTGCTGGTCAGAGCGTCTGCTGAAATGCGCTCGTTTGTCGTGAAGTCTGGTCGAGGCTCGCAGCCCCGACCAGATTTTCTGGCCGGATGACGCGGCGTTGTTCAGACGGCCTGTCTGATGCCGGCGGCGTCGCGCAGCGCCGCCGCCTTGTCGGTGCGCTCCCACGGGAAGCCGTCGTCGGCTTCTTCACGGCCGAAATGCCCGTAGCTCGCCGTTCTGGCATAGATGGGACGCAGCAGATCGAGCATCGCGATGATGCCTTTCGGGCGCAGGTCGAAATGCTCCCGCACCAGGCGCACGATGTCCGCATCCGGCAGCTTGCCGGTGCCGAAGGTGTCGACGGAGACCGAGGTCGGCTCCGCTACGCCGATGGCATAGGACACCTGGATCTCGCAGCGGTCGGCCAGGCCGGCGGCGACGATGTTCTTGGCCACGTAGCGGGCGGCGTAGGCGGCGGAACGGTCGACCTTGGACGGATCCTTGCCCGAGAACGCGCCGCCGCCGTGACGGCCCGCGCCGCCGTAGGTGTCGACGATGATCTTGCGGCCGGTCAGGCCGGCGTCGCCCATCGGGCCACCGACCACGAAGCGGCCGGTCGGGTTGATGTGGAACAGCGTGTCCTTGTTTATCCACTCCGCTGGCAGCACCGGCTTGATGACTTCATCCATCACCGCCTCGCGCAGCGCCTTCTGGCTGATGTCCGGCGCATGCTGGGTCGACAGCACGACGGCGTTGATGCCGACCGGCTTGTGGTCGACGTAGCGGAAAGTGATCTGGCTCTTCGCGTCGGGGCGCAGCCAGGGCAGGGCGCCGCTCTTGCGTACTTCGGCCTGGCGCTTGACCAGCCGGTGGGCATAGGTAATCGGTGCCGGCATCAGCACGTCGGTTTCATTGGTGGCGTAACCGAACATCATGCCCTGATCGCCGGCGCCCTGTTCCTTGTTGTCACCTTCATCCACGCCCATGGCGATATCGGGCGACTGTTTGCCGAGCGCGACCATCACGGCGCAGGTGGTGTGATCGAAGCCCATGTCGGACGAGTTGTAACCGATATTGCGGACGGTGGCGCGGGCGATATCCGCATATTCCACGTGGGCATTGGTGGTGATCTCGCCGGCGAGCACGACCAGCCCCGTCGTTACCAGGGTCTCGCAGGCAACGCGGGAGCGCGGATCCTGGCTCAGCAGCGCGTCGAGGACGGCATCGGAGACCTGGTCCGCGAGCTTGTCGGGATGCCCCTCGGAAACGGACTCGGAGGTGAACAGAAAAGACTTGGACATGAGCTTCCTCTTGAAAGAGATGGGGATCGCAGCGGGGCGGGAGAAACGGGATGCTGGCGAAATGGTCGGCCGCCCCCTCACCGTCTTGCTGTAACGGGCTATAATATCGTCTTTTATGCCCGATTCCTAACATCGCGGTGCCATCGATGCGCCGGTTTCGCCCGGGCGGTTGCGGCATTGGCTGATCAAGCAGGGAGAGAAATATGGTACGTCTGGAAACACCAGTTTGTGAATTCGGCAGGGCGGCGGTGGATTTCACGCTCCCCGGCGTCGATGGGCGGACCTGGACGCTGCAGGAATGCCGCGGTGAGCGCGGCCTGCTGGTGATGTTCATCTGCAATCATTGTCCTTACGTCCAGGCGGTCCGCGACCGCATCGTGCGGGATGCCCGCGAGCTGCTCGCGCTCGGCATCCGCAGTGTCGCCATCATGTCCAACGATACGGCCGACTACCCGGAGGACAGTTTCGAGAACATGAAGCGCGTTGCCGCCGAGTTCGATTTCCCCTTCCCCTATCTGCTCGACGAGAGCCAGGCGGTGGCCAAGGCCTATGGCGCTGTCTGCACCCCCGATTTCTTCGGCTACAATGCCGATCTGCAACTGCAGTACCGCGGGCGGCTGGATGCCAGCCGCAAGGAAGCCGCGCCCGCCGATGTCCCGCGGGATCTGTTCGAGGCCATGAAGCAGGTCGCCCTGACCGGACACGGCCCCGCGGAACAGATTCCGAGCGTCGGATGCTCGATCAAATGGCGCGACGCGGTATAATGCCCCGGTCATTGACAGGCGACCCACCGATGGGGCAGGGCCGTATTTTTTATTGCTCAACAGCGGGCGCCTGAGACAAAATACAAAGTTCCAGCATAAATGCGTAAGCAGTCTGTCGGCTTGGGGGCGGCAGATCGCTGTGCGGCGCATGCCGGTTCCGCATCGTAGTGCCCGCGGTCCGGGGTTCCAGTGAGAACGCCAGCCATCCAACCATGTCATGCCTCCGTTGGGAGCGGCTGGATGAGCTGTCTGTATTCTCCGCGCGGGCGTTCCGGCCATGGCCGGGTGATGAATGATTTTTGGTGGAGCTGAATTTTTTAGGAGAAGAACACATGCCGTCCCGAAGAGAGTTGGCTAACGCGATCCGCGTGCTCAGTATGGATGCCGTGCAGAAGGCAAAATCGGGACATCCCGGTGCGCCGATGGGTATGGCGGATATCGCCGAAGTATTGTGGAACGATTTTCTGAAGCACAATCCGGCAAACCCGCTCTGGGCCGACCGCGATCGCTTCATCCTGTCCAATGGTCATGGCTCGATGCTGATCTACTCCCTCCTGCATCTGAGCGGCTACGATCTTTCGATCGACGACCTCAAGAATTTCCGCCAGCTCCATTCCCGCACGCCGGGACATCCCGAATTCGGCTATACCGCCGGCGTCGAAACGACCACCGGGCCGCTCGGCCAGGGCATCACCAATGCGGTCGGCATGGCGCTCGCCGAGAAGCTGCTCGCGGGGCAGTTCAATCGCGATGGCCACCACATCGTCGATCATCACACCTACGTGTTCCTCGGCGACGGCTGTCTCATGGAAGGCATTTCCCATGAAGCCTGTTCGCTCGCCGGCACGCTCGGCCTGGGCAAACTCATCGCGTTCTGGGATGACAACGGCATCTCCATCGACGGTCACGTCGAAGGCTGGTTCACCGACGATACCCCGGGACGTTTCAAGGCCTATGGCTGGCATGTGGTCAGCGGCGTCGACGGTCACGATCCCGAAGCCGTGCGCAAGGCGATCCTGGAAGCGCGCTCGGTCAACGACCGGCCGAGCCTGATCTGCTGTCGCACGGTGATCGGTTATGGCGCCCCCAACCTGTGCGGCAGCCACGATTGCCACGGCGCGCCGCTCGGCGATGATGAGATCGCGCTGACGCGCAAGAATCTCGACTGGAAGCATGAGCCGTTCGTCATTCCCGGCGAGCACTACGCTGCGTGGAGTGCGCGCGAGAAGGGCGCCGCGTCCGAACGTGCGTGGGGCGAGAAGTTCGCCGCCTACCGCAGCGCCTATCCCGATCTCGCCGCCGAGTTCGAGCGGCGTATCAAGGGCGATCTGCCCGCGGACTGGGCGCAGCAGGCGCAGGCCTTCGTCAACGACGTGGTGGCGAAGAAGCAGACCATCGCCAGCCGCAAGGCATCGCAGAACTCGCTCGACGGTTACGGACCGCTGTTGCCCGAGCTGCTGGGCGGCTCGGCCGACCTGGCCGGTTCCAACCTGACGCTGTGGAAGGGTTCCAAGAGCGTCAGCAATACCGTTGCCGACGGCAATTACATTCACTACGGCGTGCGCGAATTCGGCATGGCCGCCATCATGAACGGTGTTTCCCTGCATGGTGGTTTCATTCCCTACGGCGGCACCTTCCTCATTTTCTCCGACTATGCGCGCAACGGTCTGCGCATGTCGGCGCTGATGAAGCAGCGTGTCGTCTACGTCCTGACCCACGATTCGATCGGTCTGGGAGAGGATGGCCCGACGCATCAGCCGGTGGAGCAGGTCGCTTCGCTGCGCCTGATTCCCAATATGTCGCTGTGGCGGCCCTGCGATGCGGTGGAAACCGCGGTTGCCTGGAAAGTCGCTCTGGAGCGTCACAACGGTCCGACTTGCCTCAGCCTCTCGCGCCAGAATCTGCCGCATCAGGAGCGCAGCGCGCAGCAGCTCGCCGATATCGCGCGCGGTGGTTACGTGCTGAAAGATGATGGCGGTGTTCCCGACCTCATCCTCATCGCCACCGGCTCCGAAGTCGGTCTCGCGGTGGAGGCTGCCGGCAAGCTGGAAGCGAAAGGCCGCAAGGTGCGCATCGTGTCCATGCCGTCGGTCGACCTTTTCGAGGCGCAGGATGTCGGCTATCGCGAATCGGTACTGCCGGCGGCGGTGACCGCGCGCGTTGCGATCGAAGCCGGCGTCACCACGGCATGGTACCGCTATGTCGGTATGCGCGGCGCTGTGATCGGCATGGATACCTTCGGCGAATCGGGGCCGGCGGACGCAGTCTTCAAGCATTTCGGATTCACCGCTGACAATGTCGTGGCGGCGGCCGAGCGGGTATTGAAATAAGCGATATAGGGAAGGAGAGAAAACATGGCGATTAAAGTTGCAATCAACGGTTATGGCCGTATCGGCAGAAACGTCCTGCGCGCGCTGTATGAAGCCGGCCGCAACAAGGACATCCAGATCGTGGCCATCAACGATCTGGGCAACAGTGAAACCAATGCCCATCTGACGCGCTTCGATACCGTGCACGGCCGCTTCGCCGGCAAGGTCGAAGTGGACGGTTCCTACATGATCGTCAACGGTGACCGCATCCGCGTCGTCGCCGAGCGTGATCCCTCGAAGCTGCCCTGGGGCGAACTCGGTGTCGACGTCGTGCTCGAGTGCACCGGCCTCTTCACCAGCAAGGAAAAGGCCTCGGCCCACATCAAGGCCGGCGCCAAGAAGGTGGTGATCTCGGCGCCCGGCGGCGACGATGTCGATGCAACCATCGTTTACGGCGTCAACCACGGCACGCTCAAGGCGTCCGACACGGTGATCTCGAACGCTTCCTGTACCACCAACTGTCTGGCGCCGCTGGTCAAGCCGCTCCACGACAAGATCGGTCTGGTGAACGGTCTGATGACCACCATTCACTCCTACACCAACGACCAGGTGCTGACCGACGTATTCCACTCCGATCTGCGCCGTGCCCGTTCCGCAACGCAATCCATGATCCCGACCAAGACCGGCGCCGCCTCCGCGGTCGGTCTGGTGCTGCCGGAACTGAACGGCAAGCTCGACGGCTTCGCCGTGCGCGTGCCGACCATCAACGTGTCGCTGGTCGATCTCACGTTCACCGCCGCGCGCGCGACCAGCAAGAATGAAATCGATGCCATCATTCGCGATGCCGCCAATGGTTCGCTGAAGGGCATTCTGGCCTACAATGACCAGCCGCTGGTTTCCATGGACTTCAATCACGATCCGGCATCCTCGACCTACGAGGCGAGCCTGACCAAGGTGATCGACGGCACGCTGGTCAAGGTGCTGGCCTGGTACGACAACGAGTGGGGCTTCTCCAACCGCATGCTCGATACCACGGTGGCGCTGGTAAACGCGAAGTAAGGATCGGTTCCGGGCGTGTCGGCGTCGCTTCGTGCGGACCGATGCGCCCGGCGCAGACGCGGATGGGGGGCGTTCCGCGGCCATCCGTACGGTGTGCTGAACGGTAATACCGGAGAGATATGATGTCGGTAATAAGAATGAGCGATCTCGACCTGGCAGGAAAGCGGGTCCTGGTGCGCATGGATCTCAATGTCCCGCTGGCCGACGGCAAGGTGTCCGACGATACGCGTATCCGCGCTTCGCTGCCGACCATCGAGCAGGCGCTGAAGGTCGGTGCGAGATTGATGCTGATGTCGCATCTCGGACGTCCGTCGGAAGGTGCCTACGAGGAAAAATATTCGCTGGCGCCGGTTGCCGCCCATCTGGGCAAGATACTGGGACGCCCGGTGCGTCTCGAGCGTGACTGGCTCGATGGCATCGAGCTGCAGGCCGGCGAAGTCGTGCTGTGCGAGAACGTACGTTTCAACAAGGGCGAGAAGAAGAACGACGAAGCGCTGGCGAAAAAGATGGCCGCCCTGTGCGACGTGTTCGTCATGGATGCTTTCGGCACGGCGCACCGTGCCCAGGCTTCGACGCATGGCGTGGCGCGGTTCGCGCGCATCGCCTGCGCCGGCCCGCTGCTGACGGCCGAGCTCGAAGCGCTTGCGCGCGCGCTCGACAAGCCGGCGCGGCCGATGGTTGCCATCGTCGGCGGTTCCAAGGTATCGACCAAGTTGACGGTGCTGGATTCCCTGTCGCGCATCGTCGATCAGCTGATCGTCGGCGGCGGTATCGCCAATACTTTCATCGCCGCTGCCGGCAACAGCGTGGGCAAGTCCCTGTACGAGCCGGATCTCGTCGATGAAGCCGCGCGTCTGACCGCTGCGGCGCGTGAGCGCGGTGGCGATATTCCGGTGCCGATGGACGTGGTCTGCGGCAAGGCTTTCGCAGCCGATGCCGAAGCCACGCTCAAGACCGTTGAACAGGTCGAGGCGGACGACATGATTTTCGATGTCGGCCCCAGGACTTCCGATGTGCTGGAGCAAATCATCCGCGAGGCGGGTACCATTGTCTGGAACGGACCGGTCGGTGTTTTCGAGTTCGATCAGTTCGGCGAAGGCACCCGGCGCATGGCGATGGCGATAGCCGAGAGCAAGGCGTTTTCCATCGCCGGCGGTGGTGATACGCTGGCCGCGGTGGCGAAGTACGGCATCGGTGATCGTCTGTCTTATATTTCCACGGGTGGCGGTGCATTCCTGGAGTTCCTGGAGGGCAAGCAGTTACCCGCCGTGGCCATTTTGGAGGAGCGCGCCCGCGAGGGTGCCGATTCCTGACACTTTATTGAATTGGATATGACACAAACCAGAAGCCGTTTGAGACGTACCAAGATCGTCGCCACCTTAGGGCCGGCGACCGATGATCCCACAGTCCTTGAGCGCATGGTGCGCGCCGGCCTGGACGTGGTCCGAGTCAACTTCTCGCATGGCGAGGCGGCAGACCATGTGCGACGGGTGGAAACCGTGCGCAAGGCGGCGCGGAACCTGGGACGCGAAGTCGGCGTTCTGGCGGATCTGCAGGGGCCGAAGATTCGCACCGATCGCTTCGAAGGCGGCAAGGTGACGCTCGAAGAAGGCGCCCGCTTCGTGCTCGATGCGGCGCATCCCCCGCATGCCGGCACGCGCGAACGTGTCGGACTGACCTATAAGGAACTGGTCAACGACGTCGTCAAGGGCGACACCCTGCTGCTCGACGACGGCAAGATCGTGGTCGAGGTCGAAGAGATTTCCGGCAGCGAGATCATCTGCCGCGTGGTCACCGGCGGCGATCTGTCGAACAACAAGGGCATCAACCGGCTCGGCGGCGGACTGTCGGCGGCGGCGATCACCGACAAGGATCGCGCCGACATCGTCACCGCGGCCGCGATCCAGGCCGATTACGTCGCCGTTTCCTTTCCGCGCAACGCCGCAGATATCCACGAGGCGCGTGAACTGCTGCGCGCGGCGGGCGGCCACGGCGCCATCGTCGCCAAGATCGAGCGGGCGGAATCGCTGAACGGTCTAGAGGAAATCATCGCCGCCACCGACGTGGTGATGATTGCGCGCGGCGACCTCGGCGTGGAAATCGGCGATGCCGAATTGCCGGCGGTGCAGAAGCAGATCATTCACATGTCGCGCAACATGAACCGCGTGGTCATTACCGCGACGCAGATGATGCAGTCGATGGTGGGCAATCCCATTCCGACGCGCGCCGAAGTGTTCGACGTTGCCAATGCCGTGCTCGACGGCACCGATGCCGTGATGCTGTCCGAGGAAACGGCGATGGGCCGCTACCCGGTCAGGGTCATCGAGGCCATGGACCGGATCTGCCGCGGCGCGGAGAAGCAGAAGATCGCGGTACTGTCGCGACACCGCGTCAGCAGCGAATTCCATCATATCGATGAAGCCATCGCCATGGCTTCCATGTACACCGCGAATCATCTGCACGTGCGGGCGATCGCGGCGCTGACCGAATCGGGTGCAACCACGCAGTGGATGTCCCGCATCAGCTCCGATATTCCGATTTACGCCATGACCCGGCATGAGCAGACGCGGCGCAAAGTGACGCTTTATCGCGGCGTTTATCCCTTGGCTTTCGATCTCGCGTTCCCTTCCGATGCCGACATCAGTCGCGAAGTGATCGGGGAGCTGATCAAGCATGGGACCGTGCAGGAAGGGGACATGGTCATTGTCACCAAGGGTGATCTGATGGGTACTCATGGAGCCACCAACACCATGAAGATCGTGCGTGTTGGCGGCTGATAGTTTTGCTATGCACAAAGAAGGAGAGAAGAGATGGCCTTGATTACACTGCGTCAACTGCTGGATCACGCCGCCGAGCACGGCTACGGCGTGCCGGCCTACAACGTCAACAACATGGAGCAGATGCACGCCATCATGCAGGCGGCGGACGAGACCGACAGCCCGGTCATCGTGCAGGCTTCGGCCGGCGCCCGCAGCTATGCCGGCGCGCCCTTTCTGCGCCATCTGATGTCGGCGGCCGAGGAACACTGGCCGCATATTCCGATCGTCGTGCATCAGGATCACGGCGCCTCGCCGGGCGTGTGCCTGCAGTCCATCCAGCTCGGTTTCACCTCGGTGATGATGGACGGCTCGCTGAAGGAAGACATGAAGACGCCTTCGGACTACGAGTACAACGTCAACGTCACCCGGCTGGTGGTCGAGATGGCGCACTCGGGCGGTGTTTCCGTCGAGGGTGAGCTCGGCTGCCTCGGTTCGCTCGAGACCGGCATGGCCGGTGAAGAAGACGGCTCCGGCGCCGAGGGCAAGCTCGACAAGGACATGCTGCTCACCGACCCCGAGCAGGCCGCCGACTTCGTCAAGAAGACCGGCGTCGATGCCCTTGCCATCGCCATCGGCACCTCGCACGGCGCGTACAAGTTCACGCGTCCGCCGACCGGTGACATTCTCGCCATCGAGCGCATCAAGCAGATCCACGCCCGCATCCCCGATACCCATCTGGTGATGCACGGTTCGAGCTCGGTGCCGCAGGACTGGCTGAAGATCATCAACACCTACGGCGGTGCCATGGGCGAGACC
This sequence comes from uncultured Chromatiales bacterium, assembly GCA_964388175.1. Classification (GTDB taxonomy): domain Bacteria; phylum Pseudomonadota; class Gammaproteobacteria; order SZUA-140; family SZUA-140; genus JAITWN01. Next base: position 12,800 of record CAYLYS010000026.1, read on the forward strand.
TACGGCGTACCGGTCGAGGAAATCCAGGAAGGCATCAAGCACGGCGTGCGCAAGGTCAACATCGATACCGACCTGCGCATGGCCAGCACCGGTGCGATCCGCAAGTTCCTGGCGGAGAATCCCAAGGAATTCGACCCACGCAAGTTCCTGAAGGCGTCGACCGCCGCCATGCGCTCGGTGTGCAAGCTGCGCTATGAAGCGTTCGGTACCGCTGGCCAGGCTTCCAAGCTCAAGGTCATCAATCTGGAGCAGATGGCCAAGCGCTACAAGGCGGGCGAACTGGCCGCGCGCACCAAGTAAATTCCGCTGCGCGGAGTTGGAAAATGAAAAAGGCCGCAGAGGCGACTCTGCGGCCTTTTTTTATGCGCGCGTGCGCAACGCTCAGGCGCGATAGTATTCCCGATACCAGTCGATGAAGCGGGCGATGCCTGTTTCCAGCGGCGTTGCCGGCTTGAAGCCGGTGTCGCGCGTCAGATCGTCGATGTCGGCATAGGTCATCGGCACGTCGCCCGGCTGCAGGGGCAGCAGTTGCTTTTCGGCTTTTTTCCCCAGCGCATTTTCCAGTACTTCGATGAAGTGCTCGAGCTCGACCGGGTTGTTGTTGCCGATGTTGTACAAACGATAGGGTGCAAGGCTGCTGGCGGCGTCCGGACGGTCTCCGCTCCAGTCCGGATTCGGTTCCGGGATGCGGTCGAGTACGCGCACCACACCCTCGACGATGTCATCGATGTAGGTGAAGTCACGCTGGCACTTGCCGTAGTTGTAGACCTCGATCGGCGTGCCGCTCAGGATGGCGCGGGTGAACAGGAACAGCGCCATATCCGGCCGGCCCCAAGGGCCGTACACCGTGAAGAAGCGCAGCCCCGTGGTCGGCAGGCGGTAGAGATGGCTGTAAGTATGGGCCATCAGCTCATTGGCCTTCTTGCTGGCCGCGTACAGGCTCACCGGGTGATCGACGTTGTCGTGCACCGAGAACGGCATGCGGGTGTTCGCGCCGTACACGGAGCTGCTCGATGCGTAGACCAGGTGCTCCACCTCGTGATGGCGGCAGCCCTCGAGGATATTGATGAAGCCCACCAGGTTGCTGTCGACATAGGCGCGCGGGTTGATCAGCGAGTAGCGCACGCCGGCCTGGGCGGCGAGATTGACCACGCGCTGTGGCCGGTGATTGCGAAAAGCGGCGTCCATCGCCGCGTGGTCTTCCAGCCCGATCCGCACTTCCGTGAAACCGGGATGCGCCTTGAGGCGTTCGAGGCGGGCCAGTTTCAGATTGACGTCATAGTAATCGTTGACGTTGTCGATGCCGATCACTTCGTCGCCGCGCGCGAGCAGGCGGTGCGCCAGCGTCGAACCGATGAATCCGGCAGTACCGGTAACCAGGATTTTCATTATTTCCCTCTAGCTCGTTGCTACAGTCTGCCGTCGACCTGGTCCGCCGGGAACAGGGATTTCACGTCGTAGATGACGGCTTCGGGTTTGCACAATTTGCGGATGCCCGCGATGCCCAGATCGCGGAACTGATTGTGGGCGACGGCCAGTATAACTGCATCGTAGTCGTGCTGTCCCGGCGCCGGAATCGGGCGCAGTCCATATTCGTGCTCGGCTTCGTCGGGATTGACCCAGGGGTCGTAGACGTCGATCTCGGCATGATAGCCGCGCAGCTCGGCGACGATGTCCGTGACGCGGGTGTTGCGGATATCGGGGCAGTTCTCTTTGAACGCAAGCCCCAGCACCAGCACGCGCGATCCGGCGATGGCGATGCGGCGCCTGGCCATGAGCTTGATCACCCGCTCGGCGACATAGGCGCCCATACCGTCGTTGATGCGTCGACCCGCGAGAATGACTTCCGGGTGGTAGCCGATTTCCTGTGCTTTGTGCGTCAGGTAGTAGGGATCGACGCCGATGCAGTGTCCGCCGACCAGGCCGGGCCGGAACGGCAGGAAATTCCATTTCGTGCCGGCGGCTTCCAGCACCTCGATGGTATCGATGCCGAGGCGGTTGAAGATCAGGGCGAGTTCGTTGATGAGGGCGATGTTGACGTCGCGCTGTGTGTTTTCGATCACTTTCGCCGCTTCCGCCACGCGGATACTGCTGGCGCAATAGGTGCCGGCCGTGATGATGCTGGCATAGACGGCATCGACGAGTGCCGCGGCTTCCGGCGTGGAGCCCGAGGTGACCTTGGTGATGGTGCTGAGCTGATGCTTCTTGTCGCCCGGGTTGATGCGCTCCGGGCTGTAGCCGACGTAGAAGTCCTGGTTGAAGCGTAGACCGGAGACCTGTTCGAGAATAGGCACGCAGGCTTCTTCCGTGCATCCCGGGTAGACGGTCGATTCGTATACCACGATGCCGCCCTTGGGCAGTATGGCGCCGACGGCGCGGCTGGCCGCGATCAGGGGCGTGAGGTCCGGTCGTTTGTAGTTGTCGATCGGCGTGGGGACAGAGACGATGAAGAAATTGCAGTCGCGCAGATCTTCCGCCTGGCTGGTAAAGGACAGCTGTCGCGATGAGGTCAGCGCCTCGGGCTCCACTTCCAGCGTACTGTCCTTGCCCGCCTTCAGCTCGGCGACGCGCGCGCTGCTGATATCGAAGCCGCGCGTCGGGAAGCGGTTTCCCAGCGCGACGGCGAGAGGCAGCCCCACATAGCCGAGCCCGATCACGGCAACCCGGACATCCTCAAATTTCATCATAGGATCTTACTCCGTCATTCTTATGGACATTCTTCCCATGCCTGCCGGTCGAACAGGCGGGCGGAACATTCGCGCCTGGTCTCACAGCCGCCGTCCAGCATAGCGGCCCGCTGCGCATCACATATTAATTGTTAGCGGCCGCCAATGGCATGTGGTTATTTAATATATTGATTTTTATTAAAATATTCACTTCCCCGAAGGATTGTCGCTGCTCTCTGCGTCTCCCCCGGCTTTGCTTGTTTAAGGGTATATACGTAGAATATGTCGCGCTACGTATATTATGTACTTCTACGTAGCGTCTGCCGTGGCCATTCTCCGCGCCGATCATGCATCGGCGCAGGTCCGCGAGCCGCCTTCGCATGGCGGCGCAAAAAAACAAAAACAAATCCCAGGAGTCGTGATGCCCCTGTCGGCGCGAGCCGTCGCGGGGTGTCTGCGCGCGCGTCGTGGATGACTCGCGCTGACCCGTCATGGAGGAGCAGGGCAACGTGGTCGGCATCCCTGCTGTGCGCAGGCGCCGGCCGGACCGGAAATCTTTGGGATGGATGAATTGAATCATGTACAAGCCGCAACAAATTATATGCTCATTTCTGTTGTTTGTGTTTTTCGCCGCCGTAGCCTGCGCCGCGCAGGCCGCTACTGTCGCGGCGCAGGGTGCGCCCAGTATCAATCCGGCGCGACAGGGCGATGCCGGCTTGTATGTGTGGCATGACAATCAGGGTAATTGGCGCGTGCGCCTGCTGGGCGGGAATCGCAGTCATGCGTTTACCGCTTCCATCTGGGCGACGAAACCATTCTGGTCGGTTGGGCGGTTCGCGCTCGAGGCCGGTGATACGCTGGACAGGCCGTCGGCGCAGGCGATAAAGCTGCGCTTCTCGGTCGCCGGCGCCGATCAGGACGGCATCGATTTCACGCTGCCCGGAGATGCCGGTATCTGCATCGACGGCTGGGGCACGCTGGGGCGCGCCGTATATCTCGGTGCGCAACGTACGGCTGCCGAGGGCCCGATCGATCTGCGCAATTCCGGCGCCTGCGGTGGCTTCGGCCAGCCGTCCCAGCCCACGACACCCGATACGAGCGGAAAACGCTTGAAATACAACCCCGGCCACTACGTCGCCATGACGGCATGGGACAGTCGGGCAACGATGATCCAGGCGATGCAGCCGGGTGTGCGCGGCGTACACAAGCGTTACCTGTGGAAGGATCTCGAACCGCGTTCCGGTGTTTATGATTTTTCCGCCATCGCCGCCGATCTGCAGATCGTCGCCGATCATGGCCGGCAGTTGGTCGTCATCATCGAAGACAAGACTTTCCAGGGCGGCAAGCCGCTGCCGGCGTATCTGGATCGCATGAATCTGCACAACCAGGGCGGCGGGTTTACCGCCAAGCGCTGGGATCCGCTGGTGATCACGCGCATGGCGGCCCTGACCAAGGCGATGGGCGCGCGCTTCGATTCGCATCCCAATTTCGAGGGCGTCGCGTTGCAGGAGAGTGCGCCGTCGCTGGCCGATCAGGTGCTGAACAGCAACGGTTATACCCCGGAGAAGTATCGCGATGCGCTGGTGCAGATGCTGATCAATGCGCGCGCGCATTTTCCGACGTCGCAGGTGTTCTGGTACATGAATTTTCTGCCGCGCAACCAGGACTACATACGCCAGATCGCCAATCGCGTTGCGACGCAGAAGATCGCGATGGGTGGTCCTGACGTGCTGCCGGACGACGCGCCGCTGGTGACGATGAGCTATCCCTTTTACCGTGAGTTCAAGGGCAAGCTGACCCTGTTCGCCTCCATGCAGTACAACAGCTACGCGCATCGGCGCAAAGGGCAGGGGACGCAGTTCTGGACCATGCCGGAAATGTTCCGCTATGCGCGCGACAGTCTGAGCGCGAACTATATATTCTGGACGCGACAGCCCAAGCCGCAGTATCAGGGGTCTTATGACTGGACGCATGCGATGTCCGTCATACGGTCCAACGCTTCATTCAATCAGTAGCGCTGTGCGTGTTTTCACCCAGCGATGCGGCTTTGCCGCATCGCTTTTTTTATCCATTGTCGTGCTTTGACTACGTCATAACGTCGCGTATCGGCGTCAGGGATTTTGCGCGCCTTCGGTTTACCCCTCCTGTTGTCATACGTAGAATACGTGTCACTACGTATAGTCGCGTATATATGCCCTGCCTGTCTTGACAGGAGTAGCGTCCGGGCCGTGTCGAGACGCTGAGCCGGATTGCTCCCGATCTCCTGGGTTTGCACAAGCGAGCCGTGAATGCGGCGCGGGGTTTTTTTTGCGCCTGTTGCAGGCGAGCGTTCAGCAAGACCATGGAGAGCACACAGTGATGACGAAGTGTCGGCAGGCAGCGGTGTTTTTGCTTTTTCTTCTTTTTGTCATGGCGGGGGCAACGGCATGGGCGGCTGCGCCTGCCGTCGATGGTGCGCCCGCTTATCAGCCCTGGAACAAGCAGCATGCGGGCTTGTACGTCTGGCGTACCTGGCAGGGGCAGTGGCGCGTACGACTGGTGGGAGGAAGTACCCGGCACAGTTTCACCGGTTCCATTTGGGCGACGCGGCCGTTCTGGTCGGTCAGCGGGCAGGCGCTGGAAGCGAACGACATTCTGTCGCGGCCGACGCCGCAGGCGATCAAATTCACCCTGAACGTACAGGACGGCGGTCAGGATGGCATGGATATCAGCTTGCCTGCGGATGCCGGCATCTGTCTGTGGGGAGCGAGCACCGCTGGTCTGTCGGTTTACCTGGGCAGCCGGGCCGTGCCGGCGAACACGCCGGTCGATCTGCTTGGCACGGGTGCTTGCGACGGCGGGAAGACGGTGCGCAAGTTCAACCCCGGACATTACATCGCGCTCGCGGACTGGGAAAGCCAGGCGCATATGCTCGAGGCCGTGCGGCCCGGCGTGGTGGGCATTCACAAGCGCTATCACTGGCGTGAACTGGAGCCGGCGCTCGGCCGCTACGATTTTTCCCGTATCGAATCCGATCTCAAGCTGTTGTCAGAGCACGGCATGCAGCTGGTCGTCATGATCGTCGACAAGACCTTCGATCGCACGGTACCGACACCGCCCTACCTGCAGGCCAATTTCACGCTGCCTACCAGCAGCGGCGGCCATGTCGCCAATCGCTGGGCTCCCTATGTGGTTGCGCGCATGAATGCGCTGACCGCGGCGCTGGGTCGGCAATTCGACGGCCATCCCAATTTCGAGGGCATTGCATTCCAGGAGAGTGCGCCCAGTCTGTCCGGGCAGGTGCTCGACGCGCATGGCTATTCGCCGGAGAAATACCGCGATGCGCTGATCGACGTGCTGGTCAGCGCACGTAACAGTTTTCCGCAGTCGCAAGTGTTCTGGTACATGAACTTCATGCCGCGCCGGCAAGCCTATCTCGCTGATGTCGCCGAGGCTGTCAGTGCCCACGGCGTGGCGATGGGCGGTCCCGATGTGCTGCCCGAGGATGCTTCGCTCAGGAACATGAGCTATCCGTTCTACGGACAGTTCAAGGGCAGGATGCCGCTTTTCTCCTCTCTGCAGTACAACAGCTATGGTCATCTGCGTGCGGACCGAAGCGCGGGAGCGAGCAAGTACTGGACTATGCCGCAGTTGTTCTGGTACGCGCGCGATCAGCTGCATGTCGACTATCTGTTCTGGACGCGCAAGACCGTGCGCTCACCGTCGGATTCATACGACTGGACCGATGCGCTGCCGGTGATCAGAAACAATCCGGTGTTCAATCGGTGATGACGCGCGCAGCGAAAGCCTTGCAGGGAGCCACGGAGAAAGCCGCAGGGACGCGCGTGGCTAGGGCGGGCACGTACTGACCGATTCGGACCCCTGCTCTAGAATGAGCGCTCTTGTTCCCGGCGGGAGCCTGCGCGCATGGAGCGGATACAGGTCAGCATCATCGTCAAGGCGCTGAACGAGGCCGACCGGATCGCTGCCTGCCTGCGTTCTGCGCTGGCCGCGTTGCGCGGTCTGGCCGGCGAAGTGATCCTGGCCGATAGCGGGTCGATCGATGGGACCATCGATATCGCCATGCGCTATCCGGTCAGGATCGTCCAGATCGCCGATCCGCGTCTCGCGCGCTGCGGTGTCGGTCCGCAGATCGGCTATCAGTTTGCGCGCGGGGATTATGTGTACCTGCTCGACGGCGATATGGAGCTCGATCGCGATTTCATTCGCCGCGGTCTGCGGGCATTGGGCCGCGATCCTGCGCTGGCGGGTGTCGCCGGCCTGGTCGAGGAACTCAGCGATGCCAATATTCATTTCCGCGGCAGGAAGCAGCGTAACCGTGAAGGTCTTGCCGGCCCGGTGCCATGGCTCGATATGGGCGGTCTGTATCGTGTGCGCGCGATAAAGGATGTGGGGTATCTGTCCAACCGTAATCTGCATGCCGGCGAGGAGCAGGAGCTCGGCCTGCGCCTGCAGGCGCGGGGCTGGAAGCTGCTGCGGCTTGCGGTCCCCGGCGTTCGGCACTATGGGTATATCGATCCCACCTTCGTGCTGCAGATGAAGCGCTGGCGTTCGGGCTATCTGCGTGGGCCGGGCGAGATGCTGCGCGCCAGTCTCGGCAAGCCGTGGTGGCGGAGCGTCATCCGTTCACAGATGCATTTGCATGTGGCGCTGCTGTCCTGGCTGCTGTTTGTGGCCGGCGTCGTTTTGATGCCGGTGACCCTGTCTCCGCTTCTGCTATGGCTGGCCGCCTGTCTTGCACTCCTCGTGCAGCGCATCCTCAAGTATCGCAGTCTGCGTGATGCGCTGATGGTGCTGCTGCTGTGGCATATGGATGCGATCGCGATGGTGGTCGGTTTTCTGAAGCCGCAGGTCGATCCGAATGAGCCCATCGCGACGCGTGTGCTCGCCCGTTCGACTCCTGGTTCGATGCCCCGTTCGAGCCATGAGGAAAAAACGAATATACGCATCGTCTGATTTCGTCCTTATCCCTCCCTTCTGTTTCTGTCTCCCGGCTCCATCTCTCTGACGCTCGCATACGTGCCGGCACGGAAGGTTGACTGTTTTCAATGCCGATCATGGCCCGGACTAAGGATACTGGCAGGCGCTCGCCCGTGGCTTTTGCGGATGTGCAGCGGATTTTTTCAGCGGCGATCGGTGAGTGTCTCTTTGCTCGATTCTGTCCGGGTTCGCATGTCGGTATCCCGTCGGGCGGATTTTCTGCCGAACGGGTGCAGTTGTCGAACAGCAGGCTCATGGAGTATGCCGGCGTGAGTGTTAGCGAGGCCGAAACATCGTTTCTGGGAGGCATCGTCGATGCATTGTGTATTCTGCTCGGCGTCATCATTTCCTGCTGGTATTACCGGCAGGATTGGGATTACAGCTGGAGCTTCATCGCCGTATGTGGTGTGGCGATTTATTATTTCATCGCGCAGCGCTCTCATATCTATCGCTCATGGCGGATCGTTGCCCTGCGTCATGAGCTGATGCAGGTCTGGATGGTCTGGTCGATAGCATCCGTGGCCGTTCTCCTGGTCGCCTTGTTCAACGAGCCGTTTCATGATTCCAGCCATGTGCTGGCGACATGGTATGCAGCAACGCTGTTCATGCTCTTTATGTGGCGAGTCAGCATTTACCTGGTTCTGTGGGAGGCGAGCCGGCATGGCTACAATACGCGCAGGGTCGCCATCGTCGGCCAGAATCTTCTGGGCGTTTCTCTTGCAGAGACGCTCGAGTGCGCCAAATGGAAAGGATTCGAGCTGAGCGGATTCTACGACGATCGCCGTTCCCAGCATGGCCGAACCGTCATGCCTGTTGTCGGCAAAGTCTGCGGCGATATGGACGATCTGGTGGCGCACGCCCGTGAAGGACGCATCGATCTGATCTATATCACGCTGCCCATGCGTGCGGAGGAGCGCATGCGCTCGATCATAGAGCGCCTCGCCGACAGTACGATATCGGTTTATGTGGTGCCGGGGAATTTTACCTACGATCTGCTCCGTCCCCAGTTGACGGCGATGGGCGAGATGCCCGTGATCGGCGTCTGTGAAACGCCGTTCTATGGCGTCGGCGGCTTCATCAAGCGCGCCGAGGATCTGCTGCTCGGCGGTATTTTACTCGCCATCGCGCTTTTCCCCATGCTGGTGATCGCGGCCGGGATCAAGCTGACGTCTCCCGGTCCGGTGCTGTTCAAGCAGCGGCGGGGCGGCGTGAACGGTGAAATCATCAAGGTATGGAAGTTCCGCACCATGACCGTCTGCGAAGACGGAGACCAGGTTGAGCAGGTGCAGAGAGATGATGCCAGGGTAACGCCGTTCGGCGCGCTTCTGCGCCGGACATCGCTCGATGAACTGCCGCAGATCATCAATGTGCTCCAGGGCACCATGTCGATCGTCGGCCCCCGCCCCCATGCCATCATGCACAACAGCTATTACCGCCCTCTCATACACCGCTATATGCTGCGTCACAAGGTGAAACCCGGGCTGACCGGCTGGGCCCAGATCAACGGCTGGCGCGGGGAGACGGAGGTGCTGACCAAAATGGAGAAGCGAATAGAATTCGATCTGCACTATATAAACAACTGGTCTCTGCTGCTGGATCTGAAAATCGTGATGCTGACCCCGCTGATACTGCTGCGCAACAAGAATGTCTACTGAGTCGCGCGATTCGTCATCGCTTGCTGTTTCAATGCCCTGTAAATGAAGGCAGGGTTTCCCAGTACATAGCGCGAAAACAGCCTGTCCGGTTCGTGCAGCAGCCGGAACAACCATTCCATTCCCATCCGTCGCCACGCCAGGGGCGCGCGCGGCATGCGTCCGGCGTAGAAGTCGAAGAGGGCGCCGACACCGATGAGCAGCGGCGCATGCAGGCGATCGGCATTCTCGCCGATCCATTTTTCCTGAGCGGGAACGCCCATCCCCACCAGCAGTATGCGAGCGCCGCTGCGATTGATGGCGTCGATCAGATGGTCCTGGTGCGCTAAGGGATGATAGCCGTGCGCGGTGAACGGGATGCGCAGGTCGGGGACGCTCTCACGCATTTTCCGTGCGCAGGATTTCGCCACGCCCGGTCGCGCTCCCAGCAGTGCGACGGGAATCCCGCCGGCGGCGGCGCGCCGGCAGAGCAGGGGAAACAGGTCGGTGCCGTTCACATTGTCGGCGAGCCGTACTCCTCGCAGGCGAGCGGCGATCTTCATGCCGATGCCGTCGGCGTAGCGCAGATCCGCCCGTTGCAGATGGTCGAAGTAGACGTGATCTTTCGCCGCCGTATTGATGCAGTGCGCGTTGACGAAGAAGGCGCGCGTCCTTTCCCCGGTTTCGGCGCGGCGAATCAGGGTCGCCGCGGCCTGCGCCAGCGTCGTGTTTTCCAGCGTGAGACCGAACAGCGTGCAGCCGATGGCCGGTTCCGGGGCGTCTGGAGCGGACAGGGAATTTCCCGCCATCCGCTCGTCTGCCCGCGCCGCGCCGGCGGCGGGTCGGACGCCGTTCATTCCGTCGCCAATGATGCCGCGCGCCTGGCGGAGGGAAGTACGGCGCGCAGCTGGATCCAGGCGCGGCGTGGATTGATGGCGAGCACGCCGGCGAGATGCATCATGTAGCTGAACATATAGCGCAGTTCACCCGCATCGCGGTGATGATCGCCCGCTTCCGCGGCATAGCCGTGAACCCGCATGAGATTGCCGCAGATCCTTTCGGTGATGCGGATCTCCTGCGCGTTGAGATGGGATCTCCAGTTCTCCATGGCGTCCTGGTATATGCCGTGACGAGCGCCGCCGCGCGAGGATTGATGAGAGGAATTCACTTGCGGCACATCGAGCATATCGGGCTGGAATGTGAGGCCTATCCCGGCGCACAGATGGCTTACCGTTTCTTCCGGCATCCTGATCAGATCCTCGAAGCGCAGCAGGTGAAAGCGCGGATGATTCGCCAGTCTTTTCGCTTCCCGGGTCGCCCGGTTCCACAGCGACGCCATGGTGTAGGGATGGTAATTGATCCATTCTCGCAGGGCATGATAGGGGTGATGGGCGAGGGGATCGGCAGTCAGCGCGCGGCGGCGCCAGCGCTTTTTCTGTGACGCCATGACCGCTCTTGGGTCGCGCACCATATGAACGATATGCGCAGCGGGGAATGCGGCGAGCAGGGCGTTTGCGTAAAAGATATTGCGCGGCGTCTGCTCGCAGGGAATGCTTTTTCCCTGTTCTTCGCTCAACTCGTGGATGGCGGCGGCGAAGACGCCGGTGGCCGTGCGTTGGTGCGGCGGTATTTTCTGCAGCAGACCGCGGGCGCGGGCGCGGTGATGCGGGTCCGGTCGGCGCAGCGCGCAGATGCCGTATTCCTGTCTGGCGTAAAGACGCGCTATCCCGGATATCAGCCGGTCTTCCGCCCGCTTTCGTGCACCCTCATGCGCATCCCTATCGCGCGGATCATGCATGTCGCCGAAGTAATGAAGCTCGCGCAGCCCGAATACCCTGGGGTGATTGCGCAGAATGAAGCTGAGCAGCGTCGTCCCTGAGCGCGATGCGCCGGTTACGAAGATGGCGGGACGAAAGGATGGTTCCATGGTCTGCTGTGCTGTCATGGCGATCTCCCTTGCTGCGGTGCCTCATGCTCACGCTGTTTTGTGTGCGTAGCCATGAGAAAACGCAATGCGCCACTGGAGCGTGAACGTAAAATTGCTGCCTTCTAGGGATGCAGTCGAGCAGGGGTGTATGCATGCGCGCAGCGGCTCAGGATAATATTCCCCGGAATCCTGGCCCTCGGGGTAAGACCGCTTTTCTGATCGGCGCCGGACGGTCCGGCACCACGCTGCTGTACAAATTGCTGTGCATGCACAGGGAAGTGGCCTTCATCAGCAATTACCATGAACGCATGCCCTGGATGCCGTCCGGGATCGTCGCCGCGCTTTGCGCCGACCGGGTGCGCGTCGGCATGTCCGCCTGGTTCAAGCCCGCGGGCAACGCCTATTTCACGTCCCGCCCGTGGCGCAAAAGGCTGCTGCCGACGCCGGTCGAAGGGGAAGCGGTATATCGGTATTGCGGCATTCCGCTTTTCCCCGATGCTGATTATGTTCCCGATGACGAAACGTGCGGACGTCTGCGCGCCCGCTTCAGCGAGATCCGCAAGCGGATGTCGGCGCGGATCATGTTGTCCAAGAGAACGGCGAACAACAGGCGTATCACCGCCCTTGCGACCGCGTTTCCGGACGCCAGATTCATCCATATGATCCGCGACGGACGCGAAGTGACGGCGTCGCTGGCCACGGTCGAGTGGTGGGATCGGCACCGTTTGTGGTGGGACGGCCGTACGGCGGCGCAGTTGGAGGAGAGCGGTGTTCCCCGTCTTGCCATTGCCGCCCGTAACTGGGCGCGGGAAATGACGGCGATACAGCGCGGGCTGGATCAGGTGCCGAAGAGCCGGGTCATGACGGTGCGTTATGAGGAGATGCTGGCCGATCCGCATGCGCATATCGACAGGATCCTGCGTTTCCTCGATCTGGAACGGCGCTCCGATTTGTCCACGGCGATTTCCGAGCTGCATCTGCGTTGTGGCGTGATTTCCCAGTCCGAATTCTGGTCGTCGTCCCAGGCCGGCATGGTCATGGACGAGATCGGCCCGATGCTGGGGCGATTCGGCTATATCTGAGCGAAGAGGCGTCTATGGCGAAACCCACGTTCATCGGCATCGGCGCGCAGAAGTGCGCATCGACCTGGCTGCACCGGATTCTGTCTGAGCATCCGCAGATCGGCGTGCCGGAGGAAAAGGAGGTGGATTTCTTTTCCTATCATTTCGATCACGGTTATCAGTGGTATGAAAAAAAGTTCGACGTCTATGCGAAGCGGATGGCGATCGGAGAAGTATCGCCGTCCTATTTCAGCGAGCCCGGCGTGCCGGGACGTATCAGACACCATAATCCGGATGTGAAAATCATCGTTTCCCTGCGTGACCCTGTTGCGCGCGCGTTGTCGAATCATCGCCATGAGATCAGAGTCGGTCACTTCAAGGGCAAGGATCTCAGTTTCGACGCCGGCTTGGCGAACAACCCCATGTATATAGATCAGAGCTGCTATGCCACGCATCTCACGCGGTGGATGCGTCACTTTTCTCCTTCGAACATGCTGTTCATCTTCATGGAGGATATCGTTTCCGATCCGGGATCGGTGGCGCGCAGCGTATTCGATTTTCTCGGTGTCGATGCCGCTTACCGTCCGCGCGGTCTGGCGGCGCAATACAACAAGAGTTTTGCCAACCGCTACCAGGGTCTGGCCAGGATCAAGGACGATATCCACCGTTATGCCGATCGTCCCGCCCTGCGCTGGGTGTGGGGAGCCGGCGTCATGCTCGGCCTGAGGGCCGTGTATCGCCGTGTCAACGTGCTGCCGAGCGAGCGCGTGATCCCGCGGCCGGACGATCACACGCTGGCGCAATTGCGCGTCCGTTTCGCACCCGAGGTGCGCGAGCTTTCCAGACTGATCGGCAGGCCGCTGGATCACTGGTTGGAAATATGACGCCGGCTATGCTCCGTCATCCTCACGCCTGGATGCGGGGGCGGGCAATGCTGCGCTATGGCGGTGCTGTCGCCGCCGGATGCGTGGCCGGAATCATCTGCGCCAGCGGCAGTCCGATGCTGGTGGCGCTGTGCGTCGCGATGATGATCGCGCTGATCGTGTTGCGCTCGCGCCGCTATCTGCTCCTTTTTATCATTGCCGGCGCCTTGATCATCGTGGGCGCCGCTCAGCTTTATGCCCCTGAGATCAGATACGTGAAATACGTATTGCCGATCATGGCTGCCTTGCTGTTGCTGCATGCGCTGTGCGACCGTATCGGTTCTGGTATCGGTTCTGGCATCGACAGGCAGGCCGGCGCAGGTGCGGGCCGCGAACGCACGTCAGCGGTGGTGCTGTGGGCGGCGTCATTCATGGCGATCGTGTTCGTGTCGACGGCGCTGTCTCTGGCCGAGCGCTGGAACTCCGGACTAATCGTGCTGGGAATGCGCGATTATTTCATCATGTGGAGTTTCTTCTTCGCGCTGGCCTGGGCGCACTGGCAACCCGGTCAGCTCGATTTCCTGCCGCGCCTGCTGTTGATCATCGCTTTTTTGCAACTGCCTTTCGTCGCTCATCAGTACCTCGTGCTGGCGCCTTTGCGCGTGGGCCTGGACGATGGCATCGTGCCGGTCGATATCGTCGCCGGGACGTTCGGTGCATCCCTGTACGGCGGTGGCGCCAATGCCGTGCTGGCGCTGTTCATGTTCATGGTGGTGTCGTGCCTGCTCGGTCTGTGGAAAAGCGGATTCCTGTCCACCAGCGCTGCATTCGCATCGTCCGCGCTGTTGCTGTCGCCGGTTTTCTTCAACGAGGCCAAGATATCGGCGATCTATCTGCCGGTGGTTTTCCTCATGCTGTTCTACCGCGATGTCATCCGCCGTCCGCTGCGTTTTCTGATCGCTGGCGCCGCCGGCCTCGGTCTTCTCGCCCTGCTGCTGACCGCGCTGACGGTCTTTCACCCCGGCGGCGAGCTGCGCAAGTGGTCGGAGCTGATCGAGCTCACCGTCGCACAGCAGGTCAGCCACCCTTCCGAGCGTCAGGGGCAGTGGAGTGAGCTGACCCGGGTGAGCGCGATCACGTTCTGGGCGCACGAGCATGCGGATGCGCATCCCGTGCATGTGCTGCTCGGGCACGGGCCGGGTTCGTCACGGGTACGCAGCGCGGAAGAGGGCGCCAGGCTGGTGGGTACGCTGGCCGAAAGCCGTTATGGCGGCATGCGCATAGGCTATACGGCGATATCCGCTCTGCTGTGGGATACCGGCGTGATCGGCGTCGTCGCCATCTTCGGGCTGCTGTTCGCGTCGTATCGGAGCGCGGCCAGGATCGCCCGCGCCTATGACGGCGTGGATGCCTTCAGGTCGGGCCTGTTCGATGGCCTCCGGGTCACTTTCGTGCTGCTGCTGATCAGCTTCTTCCACAAGGATTTTCTCGTCTTTCATCTGCCGTTTCAGACGCTGTTCCTGACGCTGATAGGATACCTGGTCGTCTGCGAGCGCCAGCTGAATCTGCCGTCCCGGCTGCCGTCACTGGCGGCAGGTGATCATGCACTGCGCTGAGGGCAAGGAGATCGCGGATCGTATTCCCTTCTACGGTGTTGGCCGCCTGCGCCGCGCCGCGATCCATTTCCTGGCGGGAAGAATCATCCAGGCCGTCGCCAGGATGGCCTTGCTGCTGATACTGGTGCGCCTGCTCTCCGTCCATGAGTTCGGCATCTATATGGTCGTGGCAGGCGTTTCGGAAATGATCCTGCAACTCGCTTCCTGCGGGATCCTGCCGGTAGGGCGCCGCTTCATTCCGGCTGTCCTGGGAAAGGTGCCGAAAGCGCATCTGGAAAAATTCGTGCTCTTGCTGGTGTCGTGCCAATGGCTGGCGCTGGCGGCGGTGACGGCGATCGCGTACTCGATCTTTATCGCGTTCGCGCCGTGGTCGGCGCTCGATGCGCGGCAGGAACAAGCCGTCGTCATCGGTATCTGCCTGCTTTTTCTCGTACCGGCGGTGCGTTTTTCCTGCGAACTCATGGAGTCGATCCTGGCGCACGGCAGATCGCGCACCGTCGCCGCGGCCATGGTGGTCGGTCGTCTCGCCGGGATCGCATTCATGCTCTTGTCCGGTATCACGATCGATCTGTACACGGTGCTGGTGATGGACGTGATCGTGAGCGCGGCGTCCCTGATCCTGGCGCAGTTTCTGCTGCTGCGCAGTTTCCGCGGTGTGCCCGACGGTGACGCGACGGGCGCATTGCCGGTGCGCGACATGATTCGTTTCGGCTGGCACATGGCGGCGGTCGACTTCATGGGGTCGTCCGCCTCGCCCGGCGCTGTCCGCCTGGCGCTTGCCGGCGTACTGGGTGCGGCCGAGGGCGGTCTTTTCGCTTTTCTGCAGAGTATGCAGCGCCTGGTCGGACGCTATATGCCGGGAGTCCTGCTGCGCGGCCTGATGATGCCGGCGCTGCTGGCGAGATCGCATCTCGCGGGCGGCCGGGAGTTGGTGTCCAGCGGCGCCGGTCTGCTGATCAAGATCGATTTGAGTCTCATCGCCGTCGGCGCGATCGTCATCGCCATCGCCGGTGACGAACTGGTGCTGGCGCTGAGCGGAGGCAAGTTTCACGACGCCGGATTCACGTTGTTGCTGATGTATCTGATGCTGGCCGTACTGTCCCAGCGCTCGGTGACGGAAATGGTCATGCAGATCACCGGACAGACCGCGGCGCTGCGCATGACGGCGCTGTTTTCCCCGTTGGCGCTGGTGGTGATCTGGTTTTTTGCCGCCTTCGGGCTCGATGCGGCCATTGCCGTCCATATCGCTGTCATGACCTGCGGCAATGCGATCGCGGTGTCTCGCCTGGTCTTCAGTGCGGACGGCTTCCGCGTCGACTGGCGCGGCCAGGGTGTGGTTTATGCCGCCCTGGCCGCGGGCGTCGCGCTCGGCATGGCGATGCGCTCGTTCCCGTTGCCGCTGGTGCCGGCGACGCTCTGCGGTTTGGCGGTTTTTCTGCTGGTGCTGCTGGTTTTCAAGCCGTTCAATGAAAGAGAGCGCGTGCTGGTCGAAAAGACTTTCGGTGACGGCCTGGTGACGGCGATCGTCAGGCGGCTGTGCCGAGAGCCGGTGCGCCTGAAAACAGGGTGACCATGGCCGCGGAAAAGGTGATGCACGTCATCAACGGGGAATTCTACGCCGGCGCCGAACGCGTGCAGGATCTGCTGGCCGGGCGTCTACCGGATTTGGGTTATCCGGTCGATTTTTTCTGTCTCAAGGAGGGAGAATTCGCCGATCGCCGTCATGCCCGCGATGCCGGTCTGCACCGTCATGCGATGTCGTGCCGCTTCGATCTGCGGCCGGCGTGGCGTCTCGCCGCCCTGATGAAAGCGCAGCGCTATGCCCTCATCCATACCCATACGCCGCGCACCGCCATGCTGGGCGGTCTCGCGTCTGTCCTCAGCGGCGTTCCCATGGTGCACCATGTGCACAGCCCCACGACATCCGATACGGAGACAGCCTGGCGGAACAGGCGCAATGCCGCATGCGAACGCCTGCTGCTGCGCCTGATCCTGGCGCGGCCGGCGCGGCTGATCGCGGTATCCTCCGCGCTCGCCGACCGCTTGTCACAGGGCGTATTCCCCCGCGAGCGGATCACCACCATCCATAACGGCGTTCCCTTGCAGGAGAAAATACGCCCCGCCTACGTACGCGGGCAGGAACTGATCGTGGGTACCGCGGCGCTGTTCCGGCCGCGCAAGGGCATCGAGGTGCTGCTGCAGGCGCTGAGCGCGCTCGTGGCCCGAGGCTATCCGGTGCGTCTGCACGCGGTGGGTGAATTCGAGACGCCGGCCTATGAAGCACTGGTCAGGCGGATGGTCAATGATCTCGGCCTGGCGACGCGGGTGAGCTGGCGCGGTTTTACCGCCGATGTGCTCGCCGAGTACCGGCGGATGCACGTCTTCGTGTTGCCCAGCCTGTACGGCGAGGGTCTGCCCATGGTCGTGCTGGAGGCGATGGCGGCCGGTCTGCCGGTGATCGCCACGCGCATCGACGGTCTGTCCGAAGCCATTCGCGATGGCCGCGACGGTTTCCTGTTCGACGCCGGCGATGCGGCCGCTCTGAGCCACCTGCTGTCGCTCTTCTGTACGCAGGCGATCGACGCCGACGCCATCGGCGACAGCGCCTGGCAGCGACAGCGGACGATGTTTTCCGATGATTCCATGGCGCAGGGCGTGGCCGCGGTTTATGCCGCGCTGATGAAGCCGGAGATGAGCGATGCGCGCACAGGCGTCTGCT
The DNA here is from genome assembly GCA_964388175.1 of uncultured Chromatiales bacterium. Classification (GTDB taxonomy): domain Bacteria; phylum Pseudomonadota; class Gammaproteobacteria; order SZUA-140; family SZUA-140; genus JAITWN01. The sequence continues at coordinate 30,263 of CAYLYS010000026.1, forward strand.
GACCGTTTGCCCGTGTCGATGCGACCGGTGTTCGTGCTCGGCATGAACGGATCGGGCACCACCATGCTGCTGGACAGTCTGGGGCGGCACCCGCGGCTCTACGCCTTTCCCGAGGAAACACTGCTCATCCCGCATCTCGCGCTGACGCTCGGCCGCTTCGGCGATCTCGCGGATGACGGGAATTTTTACCGGCTGTGGCGGCATGTGCTCGGTCTCGGCGTCTTCGTCGCGGCCAACGGCGGGCAGGCCATCTCCCCGCCGGCGCGGTGGCGGAGCTATCCGCGCGATCTCGCCGCGGTGCTCGACGCCGTATACAGCGGCTTCGCCGCCGCTGAAGGCAAACGGCGCTGGTGCGAGAAGACGCCCCAGCATGTGCAGCATATGGACACACTGTCCGGACTGTTTCCCGGCGCGAAGTTCATCCACATCATTCGTGACGGGCGCGACAGCGCCGCGTCCTTCAACCGGCGTTGGGGCAGAACGCCGGAGCTGACCATGTACCGCTGGAAAAAGGTGGTGCGCACAGGGCGACGGCAGGGCATGGCGCTCGGCGCCGGGTGCTATCTCGAGGTTCGCTACGAGGATCTGACCGCTGATCCCGAACCGGGTCTGCGCCGTATCTGCCGTTTCATCGGCGAGGACTTCGACGAGGCCATGCTGGCGTCGGCAGAGCCTTATCTGTCGTCGCCTGCCGCCGCACATGAGCAGGGCCGGATACGCATAAATTCCGGCAACTGGCGGATGCGGTTCTCTCGGCCCACCATCGCGCGCCTGGAGCGGATAGGTGGTTCCACGTTGACTGAATTCGGTTATGAGAATGCCGCGCCGTCATCCGACCGGGATCCGCCTGCCGTGATGAGAAGATGGTGGTCCATGCGTGATTACGCCCGGCAATATGCGCGCCAGATTTTTCTGCGTCTGTGCGGAAAATCCGCGCGTCCATGGAAAACGATTCTGTCGCGTCCGCTGGCGGCCTATCTTCAGCAGCGCGCCAACAAATACTGAAGCGCGATACGCGCGCGTTCATCTCCCGCCGCCGCTCTGTTGACCATTGTCAATGAAGGCCGGCGCGCGTTCCTCAACAATAGCTCCCTGTCGCCCAGCCGGCCATCGGCATGCCGGACCGCGTCGTATCATGAAAGGAGTATTCCGGCGATGTTCGCGCAGCGGTTGCACGGCTCGATACTGATGCAGTCACTGGTGGCGGGGCTGGTTTTCAGCGCGCCGAATGCTCTTGCCGAGATACGCTTCAGCGATGTTTCCGCCGCAGCCGGTATCGAGCACAGCAGCGAAACTTACGGCGCTTCCTGGGGCGATCTCAACGGCGACGGTTATCCGGATCTGTTCGTCAGCAACCACCGCACGCGAGCCAATCTTTTCCTCAACACCGGCGATGGACGTTTCGTCGATGTGGTGCAGCAGACGGCGGCCTGGATCAATAAGCCTCGCGCCGATACGCACGGCGCCACCTGGTTCGATTTCGACAACGACGGCGATCAGGATCTGCTGGTGGCGGTGGGCCGCGGCAATCCGGATCAGTTCCTCGTCAACGAGGGGGGCGTGCTGGTGGATCGCACCGTGGACCTCGGACTCGATACGGAGCTGATCCGCGCCGTCGGCGGCCGTCTGCCGATCTGGATGGATTACAACGGCGATGGCCTGCCCGATTTCGTGATGACGCAGATGGCAGGCATCGCGCGCTATTTCAGGCAGCTTCCGGGCGGCGGTTTCGCCGACGAAACCAGTATCGTCAACATGGTCTGCCGTCCGGGCCAGTACGGCATGCTGCTGGACACGAACGACAACGGTCGTCTCGATCTGCTGTGTCCGGATCAGCAAGTGTTCCCCTGGCGCGTCTACAACACCTTGCCGACGCCATGGGCCAATATCACCACGCGCCTGCGCAGCGTCGACAGCGTGCCGGACTCGGCGATCGCCGATTTCGACAACGATGGCCGCATGGATCTTTTCCACATCAGCCAGGTGCAGCTGAGGCCGTCAGGGGCGAGCATGAGCGGCGATGACACCGTGGAGGCGGTACTGCTCGGCGGTGAAAAAGGATTCAGCTTCGTCAGCGACGGCCAGCTTACTTTCGAGATGGACTGGAATCAGCTCGACAGTGACTTCGGTCGATTGCGCATCCGCTACGGCGCTGGCGGCGCGAACCCGGCCAAGGTGCCTTTTGTCCTCGATCCATCCGACCCTGCAGTGGCGGGGATGCCGCCGGAAACCAGCGATGTGCCGGTGGTGCGCATCGGCTACGACCCGCAGACGCAGCGCTGGACCGTCATCGCTCGCACCGTGACCGATGACAACGAAACGGTATGGAGCGATTCTTTCTTCAGGATCATCAGCAGTACGACCATCACCGATCTGCGCCACATCGGGCTGTGGGTCGGAGACGGACCGCAGCGTCCGATGCTGCTGATGAACCGCGCCGGCGGCTTCGAGGACAGCACCGAAGCCGCCGGTCTCGATGAGGCGATCCAGTGCGTCAGCGTCACGGCGGGAGATTTCGACAATGACATGCATGTCGATCTGTTCCTGGCCTGTCGTGCGGCCACCGACAATATCGAGAACATTCTCTACCGCAACCGCGGTGATGGCACCTTCGAAAAAATTCCCGGCGCCGGCGGCGCCGCGGGCCCGCTCGGTGCGGCGGTCAGCGACGGCGCCGGTACGGCGGATACGGTGGTCTCCGCGGACTATGACGTCGACGGCTTTCTCGATCTGTTCATGACCAATGGCTTCAATATGCGTCCGCTCGAGCACGGCGGTCCCCATCGTCTTTATCGCAACGAAGGCAATGACAACCATTGGATCCTGCTCGATCTGGTCGGTGTCGATTCCCATCGCGAGGCGGTCGGTACGCGCGTGACCGCCACCGCGCTCGGCGTGGAGCAGACGCGGGTGAAGAACGGCAGCTACCATCGCTGGGCGCATGACCACACCCGCATGCATTTCGGTCTGGCCGATGCCGACACGGTCGACATCGTCATCCACTGGGCCAGCGGTACGGTCGACACGCACCTGGATGTGCCCGCCAATCGGCTCTACCAGGCGACGGAAGGCGGCGAACTCGCAGTGCGTACGCCGGGTGATGCGCCGCCTTATCCCTGCGGTCTGCCGCCGGATCTCGATGCCGCGGTGGATCGCGGCGTGTTCATCGGCAAAAACTGCGCGAGCGGCGAGTGGCTGTTGCGGGTGGCGAGCGGTGGTACGGAAACGCCGCTGCAATACCCGGGGCACATCGTTTCCAGCGCCGCCTTCGCCAAGATGACGCCGCGCGGTGTGGAGACGAACGATGTGCTGACGATGGACGGCGGACGCATCGACTTCGATTTTCGCGTCAGAAGCAGTGATCTCGACGGCCTGGATGTCGCGCTGCAAGCCGGTGCCGATGGCTGCTTCACGGTGACGCCGCCGGCCGGTGTGCCGGTGTATCTGGGCGCCTTGCGCGCGCCCATGGACGTACATCAGTTCGATCTGGAAACCCGGGGAGCGTGCACGGGCGATCCGCCCCCGCCCCCGCCGCCACCCCCACCGCCGCCACCGCCACCGCCCGATGAGGA
>CAYLYS010000027.1:0-33419 GCA_964388175.1 uncultured Chromatiales bacterium
GCGGTGTTCAAGGAACTGCCGATGGAGTTCGCCGTCGAGGCGCAGAAGCTGCTCGGCATCAGTCTGGAGGGGGCTGTAGGATGAAGTCAGAAGTACACACCGCCGCGAACGGTGCAAGCCTGCTCAGGATCAGAAACCTGGTGGCGGAAACGGCCGGGGCGAAGATTCTCAAGGGCATCGATCTCGACCTGCGCGGTGGCGAAGTACACGTCATCATGGGGCCGAACGGCTCGGGCAAGAGCACGCTGGCGCAGGTGCTCGCCGGGCGCGAATCCTATACCGTCAGCGCCGACGAATTCGGTTTCGCCGGCCGCGATCTGCTCGACATGGCGCCCGAAGAGCGTGCGCGCGAGGGCATTTTTCTCGCCTTCCAGTATCCGGTCGAGATCCCCGGTGTCAGCACGGTCAATCTGCTCAAGGAATCGCTGAACGCGATCCGCAAGCACCGCGGCCAGCAGCCCGTCGACGCCATGGATTTCCTCGCCATGGTCAAGCAGAAGATCAAGCTCGTCGACATGAGCGAGGAATTCCTCTACCGCTCGGTCAACGAGGCCTTCTCCGGCGGCGAGAAGAAGCGCAACGAGATTCTGCAGATGGCGGTGCTCGAGCCGCGTCTCGCCATCCTCGACGAGACCGATTCCGGACTCGATGTCGACGCCATGCGTCTGCTCGCCAACGGCATCAACAGCCTGCGCAGCCCCGAGCGCGCCTTCCTCGTCATCACCCATTATCAGCGTCTGCTCGAATACATCGAAGCGGACTACGTGCATATTCTCGCCGGCGGGCGCATCGTCAAGTCCGGCGGTCGCGAGCTGTCCCTGGAAATCGAGCGTGAGGGTTTCGCCGCTTACGAACAGGAAGCGGGCGCGGTGCGGGCGGTGTCGGCGGCCGGCTCGGCCCGCAGCGGCTGACGGCGCACGCCATGTCGGAGGCGATCATCCGCTCACGTTCCGAGTTCCAGCGCCTGTCCAGCGCCCTGCCCGGACAGCAGACGCCGTGGCTCGCGGCTGCGCGTGCGCAGGCGCTCGAGCGCTTCGCTGCGGGCGGTTATCCGACCCCGCGCGAGGAAGCGTGGAAATACACCAATCTGGCGCCGCTTGCCGGCAAGGCGTTCGAGCCGCTCGCCGCGCTCGACGATGTGTCGGATCTCGATATCGATGCTTATCTGCTGGCCCCGGATCTGCCGCGGCTGGTTTTCGTCGACGGCCATTATGCGCCGGCGCTGTCGCTGCCGCCGGCCGCGGCGGCGGGCGTGACGCTGAGCAATCTGAGCGATATCCTGCGCCGCGAACCCGCGCTCGTCGAGCGTGTACTGGCCGCGCCGCTGCTGGATCAGCCGCGCGGCCTGCTCGAACTCAATACCGCTTTCATGAGCGACGGGCTCTGTCTGTGTCTCGCCCCCGGCGCGGCGCTGGCGCGTCCGCTTCATCTGATCCACATTGCCCGTGGTGGTGCGGCGCAGCCGCGCGCGTCCTACCTGCGGCATCTGGTGCTGGCCGGTCGCGGCAGCCGCGCGACGCTGATCGAGCATTACGTGAGCGCGGGCGATGCCCAGGCGCTGACCAGCGTGCTGACCCAGTGCGTACTGGAAGCGGGCGCCGACATCGAGCACTGCCAGCTCAACGAGCAGGGCGAAGGCGTCTATCATTTCGGCGCGGTCCATATCACCCAGGCGCGCGACAGCCGCTATGTGTCGCACAACGTGCAGGCGGGGGGAAGGATCGCGCGCAGCGATCTGCTCGCCACCCTGTCCGAGCCCGGCGCCGAGTGCGTGATGAACGGCCTTTATCTCGGTCGCGGGCGGCAGATCATCGACAACTACACACGCATCGACCATCAGGCCCCGCACTGCGTCAGCAAGGAATGTTACCGCGGCGTGCTCGACGGCCAGTCGCGCGGCGTGTTCAACGGTCATGTCATGGTGCGCCAGCAGGCCCAGCATACCGACGCGCAGCAGATGAATCACAATCTGCTGCTGTCCGACGATGCCGAGGCGAACACGCGTCCGCAGCTCGAGATCTATGCCGACGACGTCAAATGCAGCCATGGTGCGACCGTCGGCCAGCTCGATGGCGACGCGCTGTTCTACCTGCGCGCCCGCGGCATCGGCGAGGCCGACGCCCGTGTCATGCTGGTGCGCGCCTTCGCCGACGACATCATCGCGCGGGTGACCTCGCAGCCGCTGCACGAACGCCTGGGCGCGCTGGTCGGTGCGCGGCTGGCGCGCTGATCCGGAGACGCTCATGGGTGGCGATACGATGAAAATCCAGGCGGCAGCGAGCGCGTTCGACGTCGAGGCCGTGCGCCGCGACTTCCCGGCGCTGCATCAGACCGTGTATGGCAAGCCGCTGGTGTTTCTCGACAACGCCGCTTCCGCGCACAAGCCGCGCGCGGTGATCGACGTCATCGATCACTACTACTCGCGCGATTATTCCAATGTGCACCGCGGCCTGCATTATCTCAGCGAACGCTGCAGCCAGGCCTTCGAGGATGCGCGCGGCAAGATCGCCGCCTTCATCAACGCGCGCGAAGAGCGCGAAGTGGTGTTCGTGCGCGGCACCACCGAGGCGATCAACCTGGTGGCCTATACCCACGGCCGCATGCGCGTGCGCGAGGGCGACGAGATCCTCATCACCGCGCTCGAACACCACTCCAATATCGTGCCCTGGCAGCTATTGTGCGAGCAGACCGGCGGCGTGCTGAAAGTGGCGCCGGTCAATGAGGCCGGCGAACTCGACATCGACGCCTTCGAGCGCCTGCTGTCGCCGCGCACGCGCCTGGTGGCGGTGACGCACATTTCCAACGCGCTCGGCACGGTGAATCCGCTGCGCCGCATCATCGACGCCGCGCACGCCGCCGGCGCACGCGTGCTGGTCGACGGCGCGCAGGCGGTGCAGCACACGCCGGTCGACGTGCAGGCGCTCGGTTGCGATTTCTACGCCTTCTCCGGCCACAAGCTCTACGGACCGACCGGCATCGGCGTGCTCTACGGCAAGGCCGAACTGCTCGAGGCGATGCCGCCCTGGCAGGGCGGCGGCGAGATGATCGAAGAAGTCACCTTCGAGCGTTCCACTTACGCGCGCATTCCGCACAAATTCGAGGCCGGCACGCCCCATATCGTCGGCGCCATCGGCCTCGGCGCGGCGGTCGATTATCTGCAGTCGCTGGGGCGGGAGCAGGTGGCGCAGTACGAGCGCGAGCTGCTGGGCTACGCCAGCGCCGTGCTCGGCGCCATCCCCGGACTGCGCCTCATCGGCACCGCGGCGGAGAAGGCGAGCATCGTTTCCTTCGTGCTCGACGGTGTCCATCCGCACGATACCGGCACCATACTCGATCGCCAGGGCATCGCGGTGCGCGCCGGACATCACTGCACCATGCCGTTGATGAACCGCTTCGGCCTGAGCGGTACGGCGCGCGCTTCCTTCGCGCTGTACAATACGCGCGCCGAAGTGGACCGGCTGGCCGAGGGCATCAGGAAAGTACAGGAGATGTTCGCGCGATGAGCGATCTGCAGGACCTCTATCAGGAAGTCATCTTCGATCACAACCGCAACCCGCATCATTGCGGCAAGCCGGCCGAGGTCAATCGCTGTGCGCAGGGCTTCAATCCGCTGTGCGGCGACAAGATCACGCTCTATCTCAAGGTCGATGAGGACGGCATCATCCGCGACGTCGGTTTCGACGGCTCGGGTTGTGCCATTTCGGTGGCATCGGCTTCGCTCATGACCGACACCCTGATCGGGAAAACCGAGCAGGAAGCCGAAGCGCTGTTCAAGCGCTTTCACGACATGCTGATGGGCGCGGGTGATTCTGGTGATCTCGGCAAGCTGGAGGCACTTTCCGGCGTCCGTGAATTCCCCTCGCGCATCAAATGCGCCACGCTGGCCTGGCATGCCCTGCATGCGGCGCTGAAGGATGGCGGCAAACCCGTATCAACCGAGTGAGGGAGTGAGGCGATGAGCGATGCACTCAAACACATCGGCGTCAAAACCGAAACACCGCACGGCGTCAAGCCATCGGAAGCGCGTTCGGTCGCCGCGGTGAACCCGGCGCCGGATGACGGCGTCGATGAGCATGCCGGCCTCGAAGCCCGCGCCGTCGCCGCGCTGAGAAACGTCTACGACCCGGAGATTCCGGTCAACATCTACGACCTGGGGCTGATCTATTGCCTGGACGTCGACGAGCAGGAAGGTGTGATCGTGCTCGACATGACACTGACCGCGCCCGGCTGCCCCGTTGCCCAGACCTTTCCGGGAGAGATCGAGGCGCGTCTGCGCGAACTCGACGGCGTGGAGGAAGTCACCGTGCGCCTGGTATGGGATCCGCCGTGGACGCAGGACCGCATGAGCGAAGGCGCGAAACTGCAGCTCGGTCTGCTCTAGGGCCTGTTAACACGGTTTGAATTGTCGATGTGGTGAGTCAACGACACGGGCCCGGGCCGCCCGCCGGTTTCGGCCTTGTCCCGACATATATCATCGAGACGAGGGGCTGATGAGTGACTGGATAGAAGTGGCGAAGCAGGGCGACATCGCGCCCGGACAGGCATGTGCGGTCGAGATCGACGGGCGCATGATCGCCGTGGTCAATCTCGATGGCGAATTCTACGCCATCGATAATATCTGCACTCACGCTTACGCCGTGCTCACGGACGGTCCGATCGTCGGTTGCGAGATCCAGTGCCCGCTCCATGCCGCGCGTTTCGATATCCGCACCGGTGCAGTGACGGCGCCGCCGGCCTACGAGGCGCTGGAGACCTATGAAGTTCGCATCGAAGGCGATGCGGTGCTGATCCGCGTATAAAGCCTGTCTCCGATTGCCATCGTTCGATCGTTTCCTCCCTGTTTCCCATGCCTGTTTTCCAGGTTTGTTTCCGGCATCGGATGCGTCGCCGCGCGCGTTGAGCGAAGCGCCCCGGTGAGGTTATAGTGGGCGCTCTCCCTCGCAGGCGAGGGCGTTTGATGAAGCACGAAAAAAACGGCGCGGTGGCGCACGCCGCTGACGATGCAGCGGGCCATCTATCGGGCCATGCATCGGCCATACATTGAAATGGGTAGTGAATTTCGGAGCGGGTAGTGAATTCCAAAGGAGAAACCATGAAAAAAACCTTGGCAGCAGCGCTTGCGCTGGCAGTGAGCGGTGTCGCGGTGGCGCAGGATGAGGCGGTCGACGCGCCGGCAAAGCCCTGGAGCGCGGAAGTCGGCTTGGGCATCATGCTGACGTCCGGCAATACCGATACCAGAAGCATCAACGGCATCGCCGAGGTGATCTTCGAGCATGCGCAGTGGCGTCACACCGGCCGCGCCGAAGCGTTGAACAGCAGCGCGGATGACGTCGGCACCGCCGAGCGTTATTCCCTCTTCGGCAAGAGCGATTACAAACTCGACGACTGGAACTATCTCTACGGCCTGATCGGCTATGAGGACGATCGCTTCAGCGGCTACGACTACCAGTCCAACGTCGGCGTCGGTTACGGCCGCGATCTGATACGCACGGACACTCTGCACATCAATGCCGAGGCCGGCGTCGGTGCGCGCAATTACCGCATCGAGGACGGCAACAGCGATACCGAGGGAACGCTGCGTTTCGCCGGCGCGCTCAACTGGAGCATCAGCGACTCGGCTCTGTTCACCCAGGAGCTCGACACCACCATCGGCGAGGAGATGACCGTCACCAATTCGGTCACCTCGCTCAGCACGCAGGTGGTGGGCAATCTCGCCGCCAAGCTGTCCGTGCATATCCGGCACATTTCGGATGTGCCGCCGGACGTGGAGAAGCGGGATACCAAGACCACGGCGAATTTGGTGTACAAGTTCTGAAGTCTGCCGGACTGCCCTCCCCGTGACGGGGAGGGCGGATGTCCGCAGGTCGCGATTATAGCAAAAACACCCTTCCCGAATAAGCTTATCCGCGCGCTCCGTTTCCGATATAAGAGATAGTACTGGGCATCGCCGTTGCCCGGCCGATACAGCGGTAACAGTCTCGATGTCGTGGAGGATCCGGATGGGTGATCTCTTCAACTCGCCTCGGGTCATCGCCAGTGCCGATCTGCGCGAGTTCTTTCAGCACTCGGTCGATGAAGCGCTGACCCGGCAGGGAATCGATGCCGCGGTCGAAACCAGCTATTACCTGGTCAATCTGCTCACCGCCTTTCAACGCGCCGAGCGTCTCTACGACGTAGCCGGCGACCATCTCGAACTGCGGCCGCTGGCGCTGCTTTACGCCGACGCGCTGGCGGAACGCGCGCCCGAGCAGCGCAATCGCATCATGCAGCGCATGGGCGACGTCGCCCTGTTCATTTCCGGCATGTTCTCCGACAGTTTCAGGCGCAGGCTTGTCGACGTCGATTACTACATCGCCATGGGCAGCGCTGCCTATTCCTATCTGTCCGCCGCCATGCGCGGTACGCGTCAGGGTAATGCCTTCTGCGACATATTCGAGGAGCTGTCGTGCAAGTTCGCCGGCTTCGTCGATGTGCTGGCTGAAGTCGGCGACCGTGGGCGTTCGGCGGACGTGCTGCGTCTCTACGAGCTGTGGCTGCGCACGGGCAGCCGGCGCGCCCTGGAGCGTCTGCGCGAGCTCGGCATCGAGCCGAGCGGCACGAGCGGATCGGTGCCGACGCGCTATGAGCAGTAATGAGCCGCACGCCGCACGGGGCGCCGGGCTGAGCGGCATACAGCGCCATCTCGAACGCATCTATGAACTCGACGCCTTCCACGACATCAACCGCTTCCTGACCACCGACGCCGATCTCGCGCGCCGGCTCGACGGCGGCACCGCTGCGCGCGCGATCGGCGAGAAGCTGCTGGTACGTGAAGAAGAGAACGGAGTTGCCGTTTCACTGTATCTCGATGCTGCCGTGATGGAGATGCTGGCCGAGAACGATCCGCTGCGCTCACTCAACGAAGACAATCTGGATGGGTTCCTGACGGCGCTCGAAGGCGTCAGCCATTTTCTCTATCTGGTGTGGAATGCGCGCCATGGCCGCGGCATCAGCCTGTTCGAACTGGAGCTGCAGGCCGAAGTGGACAAATTCGCCGCCGCGGCGCTGCTGTTGGCGCGGCAGCAGCGCCGGCGTGTGCCGCGCAGTCTGCACGAACGTCTTTTCGCCGCGCCGCAGTACGATCCGCAGATGAACCGCGACGAGCAGCAGCGTTACCGCAGCGCCAACGATTACGCGGCAAGGTACTGCGCGCGCCTGCGCCGCGATTGCCTGCAGGATCGCCGCGCCAGCCTGGTGCGCGAATTGCGCCGTTTCTACCGCCTGACTCATCGCCACAAGCTCGCCCACATCGCCCGACTTTCCTGAGCGGGCGTTCGCATGGCGCACGGCTTTTGTATTACGCTGTATCCCGGTCGAAAAAAATAAAATGATCTGTCTCGGGGGAGATCCATGCCTCATCCTGAAGTGCATCGCAGCGGCCGTACGGGTTGGCTGCGCGCAGCTGTGCTCGGCGCCAATGACGGCATCGTATCGACGTCCAGCCTGCTGATCGGCGTCGCCTCGGCGGGTGTCGATCATGACCATGTGCTCATATCCGGCATTGCCGCGCTCGTTGCCGGCGCGATGTCGATGGCCGCCGGCGAATACGTGTCGGTCAGCTCACAGGCCGATGCCGAGCGCGCCGATCTCGAAATCGAACGCCGTGAACTCGAGTCCGATCCTGAATACGAGACGCGCGAACTGACCGCGATCTACGTTCACCGCGGTCTCGATGCAGCCCTCGCGCGCCAGGTCGCCGAACGCCTGATGGCGATCGATCCGCTCGCCGCGCATGCGCGCGATGAACTCGGTATATCGAAGCAGCGTGCCGCGCGCCCGCTGCAGGCCGCGGCGGCCTCGTTCGCCGCATTCTCGACCGGCGCCGCGCTGCCGCTGATGATCGCGATGCTCGTGCCGATTTCCTGGCTGGTGCCGGTCACCGCGGTCGCATCGCTGTGTTTGCTTGCCACGCTCGGCGGCATCGCCGCGCACGCCGGTGGCGCATCGATCGCGCGTGGCGCGGCGCGTGTTACTTTCTGGAGCGCGCTGGCGATGCTGTTGAGTGCGGTGATCGGGATGCTGGTGGGGGTGGTGATATGAGATGGAGGATTACCGATCTAACTAATGATTATGGGTGAGTGCTGTGCTTATCGTTGCCATGCTGATTGGATCCCTGATGTTGTCCGCTTTCAGGCGCGGAGGTATCCGAACTAGGGTGAATGCAGAGACGGGGCCGCGTCGTTTCGTTCGGCTGCGAGGGCGCGCCCCATCCATCCGGCGCGGGCGGGAGCCTGCCTGTCCGCTTCATCTCGCCGCACCGCCCCGACTCCGCTAGACTGGCCCCTGATTCGCCATGACTTCGCTTCCCATCGACAGGACGATCCCCGAGCTGCGTGCCGCGCTGGCGCGCAGCCGCGCGCTCGTGCTGCAGGCGCCGCCGGGTGCTGGCAAGACCACGGGCGTGCCGCTGGCCCTGCTCGATGAGCCCTGGCTGGCGGGGAAATCCATCCTCATGCTGGAGCCGCGCCGGCTGGCGGCGCGTGCTGCCGCCGGGCGCATGGCGCAGCTGCGTGGGGAAGAGATCGGCGGGATGATCGGTTATCAGATCCGCTTCGAGAACCGGGCCTCGAAGCGCACCCGCGTCAAGGTGGTCACCGAGGGTATCCTGACGCGCCAGTTGCAGTCCGATCCCGAGCTGCGCGATGTCGGTCTGGTGATCTTCGACGAGTTCCACGAGCGTCACCTGCATGCCGATCTCGCGCTCGCGTTGTGCCTCGATGTGCAGCATGCGCTGCGCGAGGATTTGAAGATCCTCGTCATGTCGGCAACGCTCGACGGCGAGGCGGTGGCGAAGCTGCTCGGCCAGGATCATGGCGGGGCACCGATCGTCACCAGCGAGGGGCGCAGTTTTCCCGTCGAAGTGCACTATCTGTCACGTGATTCCGAAAGCGCGTTGCCGCAGCTCGCAAGCTCGGCGATCCGCGGAGCGCTGGCGCGCGACGAAGGCGATGTGCTCGCCTTTCTGCCCGGTGCCTGGGAGATCCGTCGCACGCAGGAGCTGCTGAAGGATGCGCTCGGCGACAGCGTCGCCGTGCTGCCTTTGTATGGCGATCTGCCGTGGGAGGCGCAGGACCGCGCGCTGCGTCCGGCGGAGGGGCAGCGTCGCGTGGTGCTGGCGACGCCGATCGCCGAGACCAGTCTGACCATCGAGGGCATCCGCATCGTCGTCGACGGCGGTCATGTGCGCGTGCCGCGTTTCGATCCGGTCTCGGGGCTGTCGCGGCTGACGACGCAGCGCATTTCGCGCGCCTCGGCCGAGCAGCGCGCCGGCCGCGCCGGGCGTACGGCGCCGGGCGTGTGCTACCGGCTGTGGAGCGAGGCGATGCAGCGCCGCCTGCCGGCGCAGGCAGCGCCCGAGATCGAGACCGCCGATCTCGCTCCGCTCGCGCTCGAACTCGCGGCCTGGGGCGTGAGCGACGCCGCGGTGCTGGCATGGCTCGATCCGCCGCCGGCCGCCGCCTTTGCCCAGGCGCGCGAACTGCTCGACCGGCTCGGCGCGCTCGATGCCGCGGGAAACATCACCGAAGCCGGTCGCGCGATGGTGAAGCTGCCGCTGCATCCGCGCCTCGCGCACATGATGTTCGCGGCCGGGCGGCTCGGCCTGGGCACGCTCGCCTGCGATATCGCGGCGCTGCTGTCGGAGCAGGATATCTTGACCGGCGAGGCACGACGCTCGGCCGACTTCGTGCAGCGCATCGAAGCGCTGCGCGCCCACCGCGACGGCGGGCGCCGCGCCGCGCAGGCATACGGCGCCGATGCCGCGGCCTGCGCGCGCGTGGAGCAGGTGGCGCAGCGCTTCCGCCGGCTGTTGCCGCCGTCGACCGCAGCCGGTCTCGGATTCGAATCCGGATCCGATGATCTCGAACGAACCGGCCTGCTGCTGGCGCTGGCGTATCCGGACCGCATCGCCCTGCAGCGCGCGCCGGGTGATCATCGCTACCTGCTCGCTTCCGGCCGCGGCGCGCGTCTGCGCACAGCCGGCATGCATCCGCGTACGCCGTGCATCGTCGCGGCGAGCCTCGATGCGGGCGAGATCGAGGGGCTGATCCATCTCGCCGCGCCGGTGGATATCGAGCAACTGCGCGCGCATCCCGACATCGGCATCCGCAGCGAAGATGCCGTGCGCTGGGACGCGCAGCAGCAAGCGGTGATCGCGCGCCGCGAAGAACGATTGGGCGCGCTGGTGCTCGATGCACAGCCCCTGGCCAAGGCCGATCCTGAACAACTGCGCGCCGCGATGATCGCCGGCATCCGCCGGCTCGGTCTCGATGCGCTGCCGTGGACACGCGCGGCGCGCGAATGGCAGGCGCGTGTGCTGTCGCTGCGCGCCTGGCTGCCGGAGGAAGACTGGCCGGACGTCTCCGATGCGACGCTGCTCGCCACGCTGGAGGAATGGCTCGCGCCCTGGCTCGACGGCATCACCCGCCGCGAACATCTCGCCCGGCTCGATCTCGCCGCCATCCTCGCCGCGCGGCTCGATTGGAAAACCAGCCAACGCCTGGAGACGCTTGCGCCGACGCATCTCACCGTCCCGAGCGGCACGCATCGCCGCCTCGAATACACGCCCGGCGAATCCCCGGTGCTGCGCGTCAAGCTGCAGGAAATGTTCGGCTGCGCCGAAACGCCGCGCGTCGCCGATGGCCGCGTGCCGGTGACACTGCATCTGCTCTCACCAGCGCAGCGCCCGATCCAGGTCACGCAGGATCTGCGCGGCTTCTGGGAACGCACCTACGCCGAGGTGAAAAAGGAACTCAAGGGGCGCTATCCCAAGCACCCATGGCCGGATGATCCGTGGAATGCGGTGCCGACGGCGCGGGTGAAGAAGAAGGAATGAGATACTGCTGCCGCAATTGGGAAGTGGTTACTTGCCAATGCATGCTTGCTATGTTAATTAAACTTAAAACATGAATAATCAATCTTTGTTTTTCATGGTGTTTTCCAGTTTTCGGCTTAGAAATCGGGAATATCAGGGGCGGCAACGACCCTTTTCATCTCTATCCTCCCCGCTTTGTTCGGAGACTGACCGATGTTCTTGAGACAGGTATCCGCCGGCTTTGGCAGATGCGCGGTTATTCTTGCGATCCTTATGCTGTTTGGCTGTGGCGGAGGTGGCGGTGCATCGTCACCCATCGTGCCGCCACCTGATTCTGAGGGGCCGATCATACCCGATCCCGATCCCGATCCTGACCCGACGGTTAACCATACAGTCACTAGCGTCGTGACGGCGGGTGGCAGCATTTCTCCGGCGACGTTGGTTGTCGAACACGGCGATGAGGCCAGCTTCGCGGTTGCCGTCTTGCCGAATTATGCGATTGTGAATGTCAGCGGATGCGGCGGTTCCCTTTCGGGAAGTGTGTTTACCACAGCCTCGATAACAGCCGATTGCGTTATCACCGCCAGCTTTACGCGGATCGCCAACGCGGCACCGGTGATCGCGAGTGATCTTTATCTGGTAGCGGGAGACGAGGGGAAGCTGTTCGTCAGTGCAAACGGTACAGTCTGGGAGTCGAGAGACAGCGGAGTCCAGATCAGACTGAACGATATCATGCGCGGTAAGGATCTGTTCGTCGCCGTCGGCGATGACGGAATCATTCTGACCAGTAGAGATGGATCAAGCTGGCAAGCGCAGTCGTCGGGAGCGAACGAGGCACTGAATAGTGTCGCATGGGGTAATGACCGTTTCGTCGTAGTCGGGAATGGCGGTACCGTTCTCGGCAGCGAGGATGGTGTGACATGGTCGCAGGTGGCCGCGGGTTTTCCCGGCGATCTGTTCAAGGTCGTATGGGCGGCCGAAAATTTCGTCGCTGTAGGGCAGGGCGATGCGAATGGAAGCATCCTGAGCAGCGCTGACGGTGAATTCTGGAATGTGCACCGTACCAGTGGGAATGATGCCGGGTTTGTTTACCGCGATATCGCTTGGGGGAGTGCCGGTTATATCGTCGTCGGTGGTTTTTCCCCACCCGATTGCATTGGGTGCGGATTGAGCTATATCGCCAGCAAGAGCTCCGATCTCATAAGCTGGCAAATGCTTGCCTTGTCTTTCCCGGCAGGCTCGTCTCTGCTCAGACACATCGACTGGGACGGTCTAAGGTATGTGGCGCGCGGACGCTCGATTCCTCCCTTCGGTGGCAGCATTAGTGATGTCATCGCGAGCAGCACCGATGGCAGCGTTTGGCAGACGACCGCATTGTCGACGCTGCAGGAATATGGCGATGTAGAATGGCGGAATGGTCGCTGGTTCGCGGTCAGCGTGGAGGGCGTGATTTATACCAGTGATGATGGAGAGAGCTGGACGCCGCTATCCGATTTGGCTGTTTCGCTGCAGGCGATTTACGTTAATGAAGTGCCTGGCATGGCCATTGTCGGTGCGGAGTTCCGTTTTACGCCGATCGCCAGTGACCACGATGGCGATTTCCTGACATTCAGTATCGAAAACAAGCCCGAATGGGCAGAATTCGACGCGCGTACCGGTACGCTGTGGGGTAAGCCTGGGTTGACGGATGTCGGCGCTCTCAGCGGTATCGTGATCTCCGTGACCGACGGTTTTGATATTGTTTCCCTGCCGCCATTCGATCTCCTAGTGACCCAGGGCGCGGTGGGTACACCGACGATTTCCGGGATTCCTTCCGAAAGAATCAATCACAACGACGAGTATGTATTTACCCCCATCACATCGGATCCCGATGGTGATGAACTGAGCTTTTCCATAGCGAACAAGCCGTTATGGGCCGATTTCGATCCGGTTACCGGTACGTTGAGCGGTACGCCCCCACTCAGCTCCACAGGCATTCATGCTGGCATCGTGATTAGCGTCTCCGATGGTAAGGAGTCTGTCGCCTTGCCGCCGTTTCATATTGAGGTGCTTAATCGCGCTCCGTTGATCGGGCTCGGTCTCTGGCTTGCCGCAGGCAGTAATGGGATTTACACGAGCCGAAGTCTTGTCGACTGGCAGCTGTCCCAGCCCAGTGGTGGTGGGGCTTCGAGCTTTCTTGATCCCAGGATCGGATGGAGCGGAACACGGTTCGTTATGGTGCAGCGAAGGTCTACCGTTTTTGCAAGCGAGGACGCTCAATCGTGGCAGGCGTATCCGGTTGGGCACGTGAACAACTCTTTGCAGGACGTTGTGGGATGGGATGGACTATTCGTCGCAGTGGGCAGGAATTTCGTTCCCGAAACGCCTTTGAGTGCAAGTGGTACTTTCTATAATGCCGCTTTCATCAGTGAGGATGGCGAATCATGGGCAATCCATAATATCGACACCGAAGGATTCATGTCTGCCATAGCAACGGATGGGGTGCGTTACGTTGCTCTGGGTACCGATACTGTCGCAGGTCCGGAGAGCTTCATCAAAGTGTATCTCAGCGAGGATGGACTCCTGTGGGATATGCATATCACTGAGATACAGGGCAGCGTCAATGACCTGATCTGGGACGGTGAGCGTTTTGTGGCGGTTGGCGATAATCTGGTCATTGGCAGCGTCGATGGTGCGGGTTGGGCCGTGTTGTATCAGGCTGATAGCCCCACTCCTCTAAAAAGCATCGCATGGAACGGTGAACGTTACATGGTTGTGGGAGAGCGGATTACTACAACGACTATCCCGATTTCCATCACGACGCGGGATGCTATCGTGCTGACCAGCATGAACGGAAGCGACTGGGAGAGAATGGAACTTACGACCGAAGCGATATGTGTTACGCCTCCGGCTCCTCCGGGGGTTCCGGCAGCCGCCCAGATATGTCGGCAACAGACTGTCCCTGCAGGGTTGCGCGCGATCGACTGGGATGGCATGCAATTCGCGGCGATGGGTTTTAGCGATGTGATGCGCAGTGTTGACGGTATAGCCCTGGAAGAGACAACCGGTGCCGATGTCTCTGATATAAGCCATTTGCTGTCGAGGCCGTCCGCAACGCATTATTCAGTTGTCAGTGGCGAGAACTTCTCGCTATCGCCTTCTGCCAGTGATCCTGATGGAGATGATTTGACTTATAGTGTCGATGGTTTGCCCGCATGGGCTACCTTCGATGAGGCTACTGGTTTTCTGTCGGGTACCCCTGGGGCTGGGGATATCGGATCTCTCGACCACGTCATGATCTCCGCTACGGATGGCCACGATACGGTTTCTCTGCCGGCATTGCAGATTGCCGTTGTTCCCGGTCCCTGAGAGAGCGGCATCTTGAAGCTCCCGGGTGGCGGTGGGTGGCCCATCGCAGATCGGCCTTGTGACGTCCGGTGCGCCATTGCATGGAGCTATGCGGTCGAGGCCATATACAGCGCCGTCCGAGGTGAAAACCCGCGCCATTGGTCTAGTGCTCCATCTCGATCCGTCTTCCCGCCGCCTCGCCGCGGTCCCGGAGGAGGAAAAGGCTCGTGCGCGGCAATGGCTGGAGCGCACCAATCCTTTCGTTGATCGCGCGATGACGCCATCCTTCTGTACCTAGTTCAGGAATGGGGATAGCCCGGAAGCATGCATACCTTCCTTCTCTTCATCCTTCTCCTCCTGCCGGCACCGTCTTTCGCGGCATCGGTTCTGGATGGCGTCGGTGGAAAAGTCGAGAGCGCTGTCAAAGGCAATGCTGCCCGGCAGGCCGCAGGCGAGGGGCAACGCCTTGCCGAGCAGCGCTGCATGGGGGAAACGATAGGGGATGCCAACCGTGATCTCGTGGCGCTGGTGCGCACTCCCCCCGCATATCCGGAGGACGCGCGCCTGAAGCGTATTCAGGGTCATGTGGACGTCGAGTTCACTGTGAACAAGACTGCGTGCGCGATGCCACCGTGTTCAGCGCTCATCCGTCGGGTGTCTTCGACAGCGCCGCGCTCAAGGCCATCAGGCGATGGCGTTTCGAACCCATGCGCAAGGATGGCCGTGTGATAGAGGTCATCGCGTGCCAGCGCATCGAGTTCGCTTTGGAGCCGCTGCCGGCGGCGGAACTCTTCTTTCTGTTTCCGCCATCGCTCACGATACCCTGATTCGTCCGCTTCATCCCCGTCGCCGATTGCCGCTCCCGGCTCATCGCCATGATGGCAGTCCTGTTGTAGGCGTCTTGCATCGCGCCGGTGTTGCCATGGGACGAAGGAGGGCGGGTTTGCGTATCAGGGCTTGATGCCTGATTTGCGCGGGCGATGCGGAGGCCGTTCTTTTTCCGCTCAGGCGATGATGGTGGGCCGGCTGTCGACCGTCCGCTTTTCGCGTTTCATTCCCGGCGGTATCTCACCGTCGGCGCGGCCATGCCGATGATGCCGGATGCAGGAACTCGCTCACTTCCAGGCCGAACCCCGTCATGCTGGGCATTTTGCGCGGAGCGGCGAGCAGTTTCATCTTGCGCACACCGAGGTCGCGCAGTATCTGCGCGCCGATGCCATGGTCGCGCAGCTCGTGCCTTGCCGGCGGCGGACTGTCCGCGCGGATGCGCTCGATCAGCGCGTCGCCACTCTCCGGTCGCAGCAGCAGCACGATGACGCCGGGCTCGGCGTGCTGTTGTATCTGCGCCATCGCGGCGGGGACGCTCCAGGCGTGGGAGTGGCTATGATCGTCGAGCAGATCGAAGACTGACAGCGGTTCGTGCACGCGCACCAGCGTTTCCTGATCGGGTGACGGATTGCCCTTGACCAGGGCGAGGTGGGTTTCCTTGCTGCTGCCGTCGCGGTAGGCGATCAGCCTGAACTCGCCGCAGAAGGTCTGGATCGTGCGCTCGGCCACGCGTTCCACCAGGGTTTCAGTGCGGCTGCGATGATGGATGAGGTCGGCGATGGTGCCGATCTTCAGCTTGTGTCGGGCGGCGAACTGCCGCAGGTCGGGCAGGCGCGCCATGCTGCCGTCATCCTTCAGGATCTCGCAGATCACCGCGGCCGGCTCCAGTCCGGCGAGGCGCGCCAGATCGCAGCCGGCCTCGGTGTGTCCGGCGCGCACCAGCACGCCGCCGTCCTGCGCCGTCAGCGGAAAAATGTGCCCGGGGCTGACGAGGTCCCGCGGTCCGGCGTTTTCCGCCACCGCGGTGCGTATGGTATGGGCGCGGTCGGCTGCCGAGATGCCGGTGGTGACGCCGCTGGCGGCTTCGATCGAGAGGGTGAAATGGGTGCCATGGCGGCCGCCGTTGCGTGCCACCATGGACGACAGATTGAGCTGGCGGCAGCGTGCCGCGGTCAGGGTCAGGCAGATCAGACCGCGCCCGTGCGTCGCCATGAAGTTGATGTGCGCGGGCGTGACGAACTGCGCGCCGAGTACGAGGTCGCCTTCGTTCTCGCGGTCCTCTTCGTCCACCAGGATCACCATGCGGCCGGCGTGTATGTCCTCGACGATGTCCTCGATCGGGCTGATGTCGGCGCCGGACCATGCGCCCGTTTCCACGGCGGTGATGTGCGGGTGGTTCATGTGGCGACGACCGTGATCGCTTCTGACGAGAGTGGGGCGTGAGCGGCGGCTGGCGTGTTCATGGTGCTCAGTTGGTCTGCGTCAGTACGGCGAGTTTGGTGATGCCGGCGCGTTCGATCGACGCCATCACCTTGGCCACGACACCGTATTGAACCGCTTCGTCCGAGCTCAGGTGATAAACCAGATCCGGCTGGGTCAGCCGCCACAGGCTCAGCTCGTCCTCCAGGTTTTCGAGGGCGACTTCTTCCTTGTCGATGTATACCGCGCCTTCGGCGTCGATGCTGATCGTCACCGGTTTTTTCTGCTCCGGCGGCTGCGTGGTGGCAGTCTGGGGCAGGTTCACCGTGATGGCGTTGTTGAGCAGGGGCGCGGTGACGATGAAGGCCACCAGCAGCACCAGCATCACGTCCACCAGCGGCGTGATGTTGATCTCGCTCATGACATCGTCGCTATCGTTTTGGTTGGAGATGGCCATCAGGCGGTCGCTCCTTTCAGATTGCGGGCAGTGCCGGTCTGGTTGCTGCCCAGGGTGGGGATGTCGCGCGCGACGGCATCGGTGTTCCTGCGGAAGGTGGCGCGGCGTGACAGTGCGATGAGATCGGCGGCAAAGTCATCCAGATTATTGCTGCTGGTTTTCACGCGGCGGATGAAAAAGTTATAGGCCAGCACGGCGGGCACGGCCACGGCGATGCCGAGGCCGGTGGCGAGCAGGGCTTCGCCGATCGGTCCGGCGACGACTTCGAGGCTGGCCGATCCCAGCCTGGCGATATCGGTCAGCGCGTACATGATGCCCCACACGGTGCCGAACAGGCCGACGAAGGGCGAAGTGCTGCCGATGCTGGCGAGGATCGCCAGCCCGCTCTCGCGCAGCACGCGCTCCTTCTGTATCTGCTGGCGCAACGCCCGCTCGATCACGTCCTGGCGGTCGCCGAAATGCTTGAGGTCGTGCAGGTCGGCGTTGTCGAGCTCCTGCAGCGCGGTGAAGCCGGCCTGTGCCACGCGATGGGTGGGGCCGGAGTGGTCTGCGAGGCTGGCGGCCTCCTGCAGATTGTTCGCATTCCAGAATGCCGCTCTGAACTTCGTGTTCACCCGGCGCATACGCCAGACCTGAATGCCTTTCACCAGGATCAGCGTCCAGGTGGCGATGGAGAAGGCGATCAGCAGCCACAGCACTCCATGCACTACCAGGGAAGGGGAAGAGGAAAAAGTGGCTTCTATCATCTACTGCATCTCCATTGAGTGAATCACTTCGCGAGCCTGAATTCGATCGGTACCGTCGTCCAGCCATCGATCGGCATGCTGCCGCGCTTGGCCGGCACGAAGGTCCAGTTTCTGACCGCGGCGAGCGCCGCATCGTCGAGCGTCTTGCGCCCGCTCGACTGCGCTATTTCCAGTTTGTCCGGTTTGCCATTGGCGAGGACGTGGACGCGCAGCAGTACCTTTCCTTCCCAGCCCTGCTTCTGCGCGAAGGTGGGATATTTCGGCGCCGGATTGCTCAGGTAGGCGGCGTAGGCCATGGGTTCGCTGACCGGCTCTTCCACCGGCGCGGGCGGCGGAGGCGCCTCGACCGGCGGCATGGGCAGCGGTTCCTCGGCGATGATTTCCTCGACCGGCGGTTCGGGTGGCGGTGGCGGCAGCGTTACCGGCGCCGGTTCCTCGCGGACCACTGGCGGCGGCGGTGGTGGTGTCTTGCGCACCACCTTCTTCGGTGGCGGTGGAGGCGGCGGCTTGGGCGGCTCGATTTCCTGTGGCGGTACGATGACCGGTCTGATCAACTCGATCTCCACGGTCTGCTTGAGCGGAACCGGCGGCGTGCGATCGATGCTGGAATAGCCGAGTACCGCCGCGCCGTGCGCGAGGACGGCCAACGTTCCCAGCACCAGGTATTGCCGCCACGATTTGTCTGTCGGCGTGTTTTCTCTCGCCTGTGCAGCGAATGCCGTGGACGTGCCGGCCACCGACCCGGACATCGCCCCGGATATTGTCAGGCTGGCGTTGCCCGGTACCGGGCGATCAGCGTCTGCGGTCGCGGCATGGCGGAGAAACGTTTTGGAAAAGGAAAACGGTCGCGGCGTCATCATTCGATTCCGATCCGGGCGAAGTCGGCCAGCACGTCGGCCTTGATGCGCTGGAATTCGAGCGATGTGCGTACCCGCGGGCGGGGCAGCGGTACCGGCACGATGCGCTTGATGCGGCCCGGGCGCGCTTCCATGACCACGATGCGGTCGCCGAGGAAGACGGCTTCTTCCACATCATGGGTAACCAGCACGGTGGTCAGTCCCTCGTGCTCCCACAGGCGTTCCAGTTCCTGCTGCAGCGTGAGCCGGGTCAGCGCGTCCAGCGCGCCGAACGGTTCGTCGAGCAGCAGCAGGCGTGGCCGCAGCACCAGGGCGCGGGCGATGGCGACGCGCTGCGACATGCCGCCCGAGATCTGGTGGGGGTAGGCCTTTTCGAATCCGCGCAGCCCGACCAGATCGATCTGGTCCTGCACGCGCCGCCGGCGTTCGGCCTTGGATACGCCGGTGGAGGCGAAGGCGATAGCGATGTTCTCCGTTACGGTGAGCCAGGGAAACAGCCGGTGCTCCTGGAACACGATGCCACGGCTGAGATCGGTGCCGGTGACGGGCTTGCCCTCGTAGATGAGCTTGCCGCCGTATGCGGCGTCGAGACCGACGATCAGGCGCAGCAGGGTGGATTTTCCGCAGCCGCTGGCGCCGACGATGGAAACGAATTCGCCGGTGCGGATGTCGAGATCGATGTCTTCCAGCACGCGCAGCGAACGGCCGTCGAGCGTATAGGTTTTTTCCAATCCCTCGATGTGCAGGGCGACGGCGGCGGACTCGTTTTCCGTGCGCGGCAGTGCGCGCACCCCGGCCTGCCGGTGCGGTATCGTGGCGCTGTCCCTGGCATGCGCCGGCTCCAGATCCGGTTCCAGCTCCAGCTCCGCCTCCGGTTCCGGTGCCAGCTTGGGCGGGCCGCGACGCGAATCGATCGCCGCGTGAAAAATGGTCATGTGCATATCCCTGAATATTCCGCGCCGTGACGTTCCGTGATCTTCCCTGTGGTATCGCGAGTGCGCTGGTTCCGTCAGCTTGAAGAGCAATCGCTATGCCATATGGATTATTTTTTTATAAACAGTTGCTTACGATTCTCCATTCCGCGTGGCGCGGAATACTGTTGTGTATGCAACAGCGTTGTTGCTGATCCAGCATCAGTCATGCTGGCAATCAAGCAGTGGTGCCTGCCGGATCCTGCCGTATGGAATTAAGCGCTTGATATACAGCGCCATATTTTCCTTGGCATGGAGTGTGCTGAAAGCCCGTCGGAAGGTGTCGTCACCGATGGCGGTTCATCCCCGGGTGGGTCGCGGTGCGGGACTGGATCGATCCGCTGTCACCGAAAGAAGCGCTGATCGGGGCGGTTGTCCGTCCCGTTATTTCATCCGTTGTTTCATGCAGAGTGAGTGAGCAATGAATTCAGGCATCGCCATGATATCCGCCGTCGCACGCCGACTGGCGATGGCCGTCGCTGTCGTGCTGGCGACGGTCGCCGGCGGAGTCGCCGCCGCCGGCGATCCGAAGGAAGTGAGGATCGCGGCAGTCGTTCATGCGAGCGGCGGCAAGGTCGGTTATGCCGGCAACGCAGGCATCATAGAGAAGCAGGGCTGGCTCCGCAGCGAGCTCGAGAAGCGTGGCATCGAGCTGATCTGGGTGCCGGTGGCGACGCAGTCGGTAGGCGCGACGGTCAACGAAAGCTTCGCCAACCACAGCATCGATTTCGCCGGCTACGGCGATCTGCCGTCGGTGATCCTCAACGCCGCCGGCGTGGAAACGCGCATCATCGTGCCGGCAGGGCGCGGCAACAATGTCTATCTGGCGGTGCCGCCCGATTCTCCCGCCAGGTCGATCACCGATCTGAAGGGCAAGCGCATCGCCCTGCATCGCGGGCGGCCATGGGAGATCACCTTTGCCCGACTGGCTGAGGCCAACGGCCTGAAGCTTGCCGATTTCGATATTGCCAATCTGAATCCGGCGGCCGGGGCTGCCGCGCTGGCGGCAGGCAACGTCGATGCCTTCGTCACCCTGAGCGATGCCTTTCTGCTCGAGGACAGGAAGGTGGGGAAGATCATCTGGTCCACCAAGAGCGCCGGCCAGGACTGGAGAATGCGTGCGGAGCTGTGGGGATCGAAAAGGTTCGTGGAGAAGTATCCCGAAATCACCCAGATCGTCGCTACCGCGCACGTCAAGGCCGCCTACTGGTCCACCGACGATGCCAACTTTGAGGAATATCTGCAGATCGCCATGCTGAGCGGTCAGCCGGAAAGCGTCATCCGGCGCGAACACGCCGATGATTCGGTGTCGTGGAAGCTGCGCTGGAGTCCGCTGTTCGACGATTTCGTCACCGATCATTATCGCAACGTTGTTCGCTATAGCCGCGAGGTCAATCTGATCCGCCGGGCGGTCGAGGTGGAGCGTCTGTTCGATGCTCGTTTCGTCGCCGCCGCGCTGAAAGAGCTCCGGCTCGAGGATTACTGGGAACCGCATGCGCGGGTAGCGAGCGGCGCGCTCTCCGCGGGCGGCGGCCGTTGAGGTTTGCAGGCATGTCTGTCCTCGATGCTTTTCGTCAGCGGGCGGTGTTGTTCGTTTCTCCGCTCGCGGTTGTCGCGCTGTGGGCCTGGGTGAGCGAGAGCGGCGTTTTCCCGGAACAGATCATGGTCTCGCCGCGCGGCGTATACCAGGCCGGCATCGAACTGTATGGCAGCGGTGAGCTGCAGATGCATCTGCAGTGGAGTCTTTCCCGCCTGGCCTGGGGTTTCTGCATCGGCGCGGGACTGGGGCTGCTGTTCGGCGTGGCGATGGGTCTGTTCAAAGCGGTCGATGATTTCTGCGCGCCGTTCTTCAACGCGGTGCGCCAGGTGCCGATCATCGCCTTCATCCCGATGCTGGTGCTGATCTTCGGCGTTGATGAAACCTTCAAGATCGTGGTGGTGGCGAAGGCCGCGTTCTTCCCGGTGGCGCTCGCCGCCTACGATGCGGTGAAAGGCGTGCCGCGCAGTTATTTCGAAGTGGCGCATGTCTATCGCCTGCCCACTTCCCATCTGGTGATGCGAATCATCCTGCCGGCGACCGTGCCGCCGGTGCTGACCGGACTGCGCCTGAGCCTGGGGCGTTCATGGATGGTGCTGGTGGCGGCGGAACTGCTCGCTGCCGACAGCGGCATCGGCCAGATGATGGAAATGGGCCGGCAGATGTTCCGCATCGATATCGTCATGGTCGGTGTGGTGGTCACCGGTGCGGTCGGCTTCGCGCTCGACCGCGGCTTCCGCGTGCTGGAGCGGCGACTGGTGCGATGGAAATACCAGTGACGACGTTCTTGAGCCGTCTCTTCCGCTCGCTGTCGCGCCCGGCCGTTCTGCGGGGAGCGTTGCTGCCGCTGTTGCTGCTGCTGTTGTGGGAGTTCGCCTCGCGCCAGGGCGTGGCCTACGCCTATGCCTTCGCGCCGCTGGCCGACATCTGGCGCAGCCTGCTCGAACTGCTGGGCAGCGGCGAGCTCGCGCGCAATCTGTTCGCCACGCTGCGCACGGTGGCGTTCGGCCTCGCCATCGGTGCTGCCCTGGGCCTGGCGCTCGGGGGGTTGATGGGCGCCTCGGCCACGATCGATAAAATCATCGGTCCGCTGTTCCACACCGTGCGCCAGGTACCGCTGCTCGGCTGGATACCGCTGATCGGTCTGTGGTTCGGCCACGGCGATTTTTCCAAGGTGCTGATCGTGTCGCTGGCGGCTTTCTATCCCATGGTGCTCAACACGCACGAGGGCATCCGTAACATAGAGTGGCAGTATGTCGAAGTGGCGCGGGTGCTGAGATTCGGCCGCTGGCAGCTGTTTCGCCGCGTCCTGCTGCCGGGTGCATTGCCGTCGATCATGACCGGGCTGATGCACGCGCTGGCCTTCGCCTGGATCGCCACCGTGGGCAGCGAGCTGCTGTTCGTCGCCGGGCCGGGCCTGGGTGGCCTGATGCAGACCGCCCAGGCCGCTTCGCGCATGGACATCGTCGTGCTCTGCGTGGCCAGCATCGGGGTGACCGGTCTGGCCATGAATTACCTGTTCCATCGCCTCGGCGCTCATCTGCTGCGCTGGCGTAATATCAGGTAGGGCGTGCGCCGTCAGAATCGATTCCGATCGCGCATGAATCTCCTGAACCTCCCGCCGCCTTCGCCGGCGGTGTTCCTGTTCATCGCCGGTCTCTGCATTCCCTTTCGACCCTTCCGCATCATGCCGATGAATGCCGCCTGGCTGGAGCGGTTGCCGAGAC
Organism: uncultured Chromatiales bacterium; assembly: GCA_964388175.1. GTDB lineage: Bacteria > Pseudomonadota > Gammaproteobacteria > SZUA-140 > SZUA-140 > JAITWN01. Next base: position 22,722 of record CAYLYS010000027.1, read on the forward strand.
CGGCGTCGGCCGCGCTGCTGCCTGGGCAGCAGTGCTGCTGCTTTTCATTCAGCACCCGGCGCGCTTCTGTTTCTTCGCTGTCTTCGAAAGGGCGTTTTTCACGGCATGACGATGCGATCGTAGCCTTGGCACGGATACTGCTGATATCGACGGACGCCGGCATGGACGCTGGCGTCACGCGCGGGTTTCCGTGCGTGGAACCGGGTCTCACGGGAGCGTGCTCATGACCATCGAATTCATTTGGCAATTGCCCACCGCCGGTGACGGCCGTTACGGCAGCGCTGCGCAGCATCGGCGCGGCGAGCGCGCCTCGGCGGCGCATCCCTATTCTCCGGGCGTGAGCGATCCGCGCGGTTCCAGGCTCAACTATTTCGATTATCTCCATCAGGTGGCTCGTGCCGCCGATCTCGCCGGATTCGACGGTATCCGCATTCCGGACGATCCCGCGGGCGATGAACCGTGGATCGTCGCCGGCTACGTATCGCGCGGCACGCGCCGTCTCAAGCTGCTCACCGAGTTCGACGCTGCGCGCGGCTCGGCGGTCTACGCCGCCAAGAACGCGGCGAGTTACCAGCGTTTCACCGGCGGGCGTTTCGCCTGGCAGGTCGGTGCCGGCGGCAGCGCGCACCAGCGCCGTGCGCTCGGCGATTTCGCTGTCGAAGAAGATCTGTATCCGCGCATCGAGGAATTCATCACCGTGGCGCGCGGTGTGCTGACACAGGCGCCGTACAGTTACGAGGGACGTTTCTTTACGGTGCGGGACGGCGGTTTCCACGGCGCGCTCGGCGGGCAGAAGGTGCCGCCGGTCTATCTTTCCGGTACCAGCCCGGCGGCGCACCAACTGTCCGCCAGGCTGGCGGACGTGCACGTATTCGACGCCGCGCCGGCCGAGGCGCTGGCGGATCGGGTGTCGGCGCTGCGCGAACTGGCAGGGCAGTATGGCCGCACGCTCGGCTTCGGCGTGCGTATCGATCTGCTGGCGCGTGAAAGCGAAGAGGAAGCCGTGTTCGATGCTTATCGCTACTGGGAGCAGGCCGCGTCGAAGCGCGGGGGCGGCGATCCGCTGATCGCGGGCAGGCTGTGGCATGGCCTCACTGCAAATGATATTGGCAATGGCACCGGCGCGGTCGCCACCCTGGTCGGCAGTCACGAACAACTGGCGCAGCTTCTGTCCGAGTATGTCGAGGCTGGCATCGACAGTTTCCTGTTGTCGGGAATTCCCCATCTGGAAGACGCCTACCGCGTGGGCGAGTATGTGTTGCCTGCCGTGCGTGCGCGGATCGCGCCCGAACGGCGCCGCGCGGTCTGAGCGAAGTTCCGATCACAGCAGGAAGGAGCGGTATCATGACCATCGACGTTTTCTGGCGCATCCCCACTCACGGCGAGCCCAGTTCCCACCGCAACCGCGTGCCGTTTCGCGGTGACTGGTTCCCCGGCGATGAATCCCGCCGCAGGAATGGCCTTGCCGCCGGCGCCGATGGTCACAGTTACATCGACTATGTGACCGAGATTGTGCATGCCGCCGAGATTTCCGGTTTCCAGGGCGGCCTGATTCCGTCTTTCCCGATGACCGACGAGCCCTGGGTGATTTCCGCGGCGCTGGCGCGCGAGACCCGCACTTTCCGTTTCATGATCGCGTTCCAGCCCGGCTTCCTCAATCCGGTGACGGCGGCGCGCATGACGGCGAGCCTGCAGCGCGCCAGCGGCGGTCGCGCCCTGTTCAACGTCATCACCGGAGGCGGCGGTCCGCAGCAACTGTGGTGGGGCGATGCGGTCGCGCACGAGGACCGCTATGCCCGCACGACGGAATTCCTCGATATCCTGCGCGGCGTGTGGGCCGGCGGTCCGTTCAGCTATCACGGCAAACACTATCGGGTCGAGGACGGCGGATTGCCCGATCCGCTGTCGCGCGAGGATTTTCCCGAGATCTATTTTTCGGGCTCTTCCGGCGCGGCCCTGGTGTCGGCCTCGAAGCATGCGGATTACTACCTCTCGTGGCTGGAGCCTTTCGATCAGCTGCGCGGGAAGTTCGACCGGGTCAGGGAACAGACGGCCGCGCTCGGCCGGGAAATCAAGTGTGCCGTGCGCGTGGACATCGTCGCGCGTCCGACCGAAGAGGAAGCGTGGCGCGAGGTGCGCAGCGGCTTCGAGCGCCTCGGCAGGGAAGAAATCGATGCTTTCCAGCGCGCTTTCCAGGGCGCCGGCAGCGAATCGGTGGGGGCCGCCCGCCAGCGCGGCAATCGTCCCGCCACCGTCAACGATTATCGCGATCTCATCATCGAGCCCAATATATGGTCCGGCTTCGGCCTGCTGCGCGGCGGCCAGACCAACGGCATCGTCGGCAGCTACGAACAGGTGGCGCAGCGTCTCGATCAGTTGGTGGAGCTGGGCGCCGACGCCTTCATTCTCGCCAGCACGCCGCATCTGGAAGAGGCTTACCGCGTCGGCGAGGAAGTGCTGCCGCTGGTGCGCGGCCGCGTGCGGTTTGATGCAGCCGATATTTCCGTTTCCCATGTCCCTTGATATCCGGAGTTTCCGATGACCGCACGCCTGGACGATGCCGCGCTCGATCAACTGTTCCGCAACGCGCGAACCTACAACGGCTTCAGGCTGGACCCGGTGGACGATGAAACCGTCCGCGCGCTTTACGATCTGGTGAAGTGGGGACCGACTGCGTTCAATTCGCAGCCCACGCGCTACGTATTCATCCGCTCCGCCGCCGCCAAGTCGCGGCTGGCACCCGCGCTGTCTTCGAGCAACCGCGGCAAGACGGTGAACGCGCCGCTGAACATCATCCTCGCCTGCGACACGCGTTTCTTCGACCATCTGCCGGAATTGACCGCGTCGCCGAATGCAAAGGAACTGTTCGAGGACAATCCTGCCCTGGTCGAGCCCACACTGCTGCGCAACGCCGGCCTGCAGGCCGGCTATCTGGTGCTCGCCGCACGCGCGCTCGGACTCGATGTCGGGCTGATGACGGGATTCAAGGCGGATCTGGTCAATCGGGAGTTTTTCCCGGATGGACGCTATCAGGTCAATGTCATCGCCAATCTCGGCTACGGTGACGATGCATCCCTTCGTCCCCGCGCGCGCCGGTTCACGTTCGAGGAAGTGGCGCAGATTCTCTGAGCGGTTTTATTCATGTCAGAAGACGCATCCATGTCCGCAAGCGCGGATATCCAGGCTGTCGCCGAACAGATCGGCTGCCTCGATCGTGGCCCGCGATCGGAAAAATCTCTGAAGATGGGACAGGGTAAAACGAAGAGGAATGAGCGGTGTGTCGGTGTTACCGACTGCGTACGCATCCGGTGGTGTTTCAGGAACTCGATCGCTTCCTGCCTGCCCATATAGCGCTGCAGCGTGCGCACGTCGCAGCGGGGTTATATATCCGGTGTCATGAGCAAGCGGATGGTGACCGTTCTTCGTCTTCTCAGACGATAACCGCGGTTCGGCTTTCGCTCCAGTCCTTATCTTCCGAACGCAGCAGCGCCGTTCTGATTTCCCATTCGCGTTCCGGTGGCGGGTTTATTGGGAAACGCACCTCGCCGCCCGCGTAGATGGCGATCGGCACGCCGTCGCGATACAGCACACGGTTGGCGATCTGGGCGGGGACGCGTTCGCCGGGGGTGACGATGCCGGTGAGGTTGAGCGGGTCGGCGGCGCTGATCGAGACCAGTTCTCCGCGTTCTCCCGCACGCCGCGCTGCGCGCAGCGGTGCGAGTGCTTCGGACAGGGCGTATTGTTCACCGCTGAAACCGTCGACGAAGCGGCCGCCGCGGATTTCGCCGCGCGCTTCCAGGCGCCGATAGCAGTGCACGAGATCGCGCCAGGGCGGTGCGCCGCTTTCGCGCGCGAGTAGGGCGCGGAAGACCACGCCGTAGCGGCGCAGCAGGGTGCGTGCGAGATGTTCGACGGCGCGCGCTTCGCGCTGTGCGGCGTTTTCCCCGGTTCCGGTTCTATCCCCGGCCTCTTCTTCCTTGGCCGCGCGCGGCGGCGGGCGCAGCCATACCCAGCGCCCGCTGTCAGCCACGCCCGGCGCCTGCGCATGGCGGCGCCGGCGCGCTCCGGCGTAGCCGGGGCGCTTGTGCTGCGGTGCGAGCAGGGCGCGCAGGCCGGCGTAGCTGTCGGCGCTGACCAGGCCCTGCGCGACGAGTTCGGCGAGTGCCGTTTCCAGGCGCGTGTGCAGCAGGCCGCTCGCGTCCTGCAGCTCCTCGAAGAAGGCGGCGGGATGGTGTTCGAAGGCGGCGGCGAGCGCGCGCGCGTCGGCCGACAGTGTGTGCAGGGTTTCATCCGGCGCCGGATCGAGCGCGCGCCAGTGCATCAGGCTGCGCCGTGGAACGAAGGTGATCGGTGTGCTGCGCAGCGGCGCCGCCCGGCGGGCGTTGCCCGCTGCATTTCTGCCGTCTCCCGCCACGTTCTTGCGTGCGGTGAGCCGCAGCCAGGCGAAGCGTCCCGCGCTGCACAGGCGATCGAGCTCGTCGGCGGTGTAGCCGCGCAGGCGCGCCGGCAGGATGTGCGCTTCCCAGGCCGCGGCCGGAGCCGCGCAGCCTTCGAGCTGGGTGAGCGCGGCGGCGAGCGCCTCGATGCCTTCACGGCGTTCATCCAGGCCCTGCCAGTGGAAGAGGAAGCGCATGAAGTCCGCCGGCGCGACCGCTTCGATTTCGCTGCGCAGGCGCTTGAGCGTGTAGCGGTGGATGCGGGCCAGCAGGCGCCGCTCGCACCACTGCGTTTCCGCGCTGTCGAGAGCAGCGGGTTCGAAGTGACCGCGGATGACGAAGCCTTCGCTTTCCAGGGCGATGAGCGCGCCTTCGAGGCGCGGTTCGTCGAGAGCGAACTGCGCCGCCAGCGCTTGCGCCGTCACCGGCCCCAGCCCTTCCAGGCGGCTGCGCAGCAGTGCGCGCAGCGCTTCGTCGGCATCCGGTGCCGCGCCGGTTTCTTCCGATGCCGACAGGCGCGTGACCGGTGTTTCCCACGCATCGGGATAGAGCGCGCGAATCTCGCGCATGCGCTCGGCGGCAGCGCGCAGGCTCGCACTCGCCGGCGTCGTCACGCGCGCGGCGCGGCCGTCGCGAGCGAGCGCATCGAACAGCGCTTCCCAGGCCGGACGCCGCTGCATGTCCTCCTCGGTGAGAAAGCCCATCAGCACCAGCGCGTCGTGCAGTTCGTCGGGTGTCGCCGCCTCGGGCCAGGCTTCGGCGCGTACGCGGGCGATTGCTGCGGGATCGATGCGGCCGAGTTCGGGCACGCCGTCAATGATCCCGGCCGCATCGCGTCCGCGCTGCTGCTGTACCGACAGCGTGCGCCGTTCCTCGGCCGGTGCATCATCGAGAAAGGCATAGGGCCGGGCGGCGAGGACCTCGCAGGCGAGCGGCGAGGGCGCGGTCAACTCGCGCGCATGCACGCGGATGGCGCCGTCCTCGATGCCGCGCAGCACGCTTTCGAAACCGTCGATGTCCATCACTTCATGCAGGCAGTCGGCGAGCGTCTGGCGCACGAGAGGATGATCGGGTACTTCGCGGTCGCCGGCGATGTTCTCCAGGCAGGCGAGCTGATCGGGGAAGATCACCGCCACCAGATCCTCGGCGTCGGCGCGCTGGAACTGCGCCGGCACGCGCCGGCCGTTGCGGTTGCGCGGCACGGCGAGCGCGATGTTGCTCACCCAGCGCCAGCGCGTGGCGAACATCGGCGCATCGAGCAGGGCCTGGATCAGCAACGGGCGCACGCTCGCGGCGCGCAGATAGCCGGCGACCTCGGCGAGCGGGAAGCTGTGCGTGGGGCCGAGGGACAGCACGACGTTGTCCTCGGTCGCCGCTGCCTGCAGCTCGAAGTTGAACTTGCGGCAGAAGCGCTTGCGCAGGGCGAGACCCCAGGCGCGGTTGATGCGCGCGCCGAAGGGGGCGTGGATGACGAGGTGCATATCGCCGACTTCATCGAAGAAGCGCTCGAGCACCACGTTGCGCTGATCCGGTACGACGCCGAGCGCGGCGTGCGCGGCGGCGAGGTAGTCGGCGAGCTGCGCCGCGGCGGCGGCTGCGAGGCCGATCTCGTTCTGCAGCCAGCGGCCGAGGGCGGGCGCGTCCGCGCCGGCAGCCAGGCGCGCCTCGGCGTGCTCGCGCAGGCGCGACACCGCGAACGAAAGCTCGTCGCTGCGCCCCGGCGCTTCGCCCAGCCAGAAGGGGATGTTGGGCGGCTGTCCCTTGGCGTCCTCCACCAGCACCTTGCCCTGCTCGATTTTGAGCATGCGATAGGAGGTGTTGCCGAGCTGGAAGATGTCGCCCGGCATGCTCTCGAAGGCGAAGTCCTCGTTGAGTTTGCCGATGGCGTAGCCCTGCGGCTGCAGAATGACGTCGTAGTCGAACTGGTCGGGGATGGCGCCGGCGTTGGTGAGTGCGGTGAGGCGCGCGCCGCGGCGCGCGCGCAGGCGCCCGTTGACGGCGTCGCGGTGGAGATAGGCGCCCCGGCGTCCGCGCCGCGTGCTGTAGCCGTCGGCGAGCATGCGCAGCAGCTCGGTGAATTCCCCGCGCGGCAGCGCGGTGTAGGGCAGGGCGCGGCGCAGGCAGTCGTACAGTGCCGCCTCGTCCCATTCGCGGCTCGCCACTTCGGCGACGATCTGCTGGGCGAGCACGTCGAGCGGCGCCGGAAGTTGAATGGGCGGCATGCGGATGCGTTCGAGCTCACCGCGGCGCACGGCGTCGAGCAGGGCGGTGCATTCGACCAGATCGTCGCGCGAGAGCGGGAACAGGTGGCCGCGCGGCAGGCCGCCGACGGCGTGCCCCGAGCGCCCGACGCGTTGCAGGAAGATGGCGATCGCACGTGGCGAGCCGAGCTGACAGACCAGATCGACGTCGCCGATGTCGATGCCGAGTTCGAGCGAGGCGGTGGCGACGAGCACGGCGAGGCGGCCCTGCTTGAGGCGCTGCTCGGCGTCGAGGCGCTGCTCACGCGCCATGCTGCCGTGATGCGCGGCGACGCGCTCTTCCTCGCCGGGTCGGTTGAGGCGTTCGGCGAGATGGCGCGCGACGCGTTCGGCGAGGCGGCGCGTGTTGACGAAGATCAGCGTGCTGTGGTGTGTTTCAACCAGCGCGGTGAGGCGGTCGTAGATCTCGCTCCATACCTCGGCCGCCATCACCGCTTCCAGCGGCGATCCGGGCACTTCGATGGCCAGCGCCCGTTCGCGCTGGTGGCCGGTGTCGACGATGACGCAGTCGCCGCGCCCTTCGCCGGTGAGGAAGCGCGCCATGTCGGCGATCGGTTTCTGCGTCGCCGACAGTCCGATGCGCACCGGATCGCCGCTGCCGGCCTCGGCGCACAGGGCGCTGAGGCGTTCCAGCGACAGGGCGAGATGGGCGCCGCGCTTGTTGCCGGCGAGGGCATGGATCTCATCGACGATGACCGTGCGCACGGTGGCGAGCATGGCGCGGCCGGATTCCGAGGTGAGCATGATGAACAGCGATTCCGGCGTGGTGACCAGGATGTGCGGTGGCTTGCGCCGCATGCGTTCGCGTTCGCCGGGCGGGGTATCGCCGCTGCGCACCCAGCTGCGCAGCGCGACATCGGGCAGGCCCGATGCCAGCAGCACGTCGCGCACACCCTGCAGCGGTAGCTCCAGGTTTTTATGAATATCGTTGGATAATGCCTTGATTGGGGAGATATAAAGCACCCGTGTCTCGTCGGGCAGCGGGCCCGAGCGGAGGCCCTCGCGCAGCAGGCCGTCGATGGCGGCGAGGAAGGCGGCGAGGGTTTTGCCCGAGCCGGTGGGGGCGGCGATCAGGGTATGGTGTCCCTGCTGCGTTGCCGGCCACGCCAGACGCTGCACCGGCGTCGGCTCGCCGAAGTGGCGCGTGAACCAGTGCGCGACGGCGGGATGGAAGGTTTGCAGGGGCATGGGGAAATCATAGCGCAATCGCTTCCGCGCGGGGCGGCCGTCCGCTGGACCGTTTGCTATATTGCGCTGTATGCCCAATTGAAAGGGCGAAAGAGTGAAAGGGCGAAAGAAGGCGCCGCCACTATCCAAGTGCGGGCGGGCGGCGCAGAATAGCGGCGGGTCATTTTACCGATTGGCGACAAGGATCTGGAGGCAGGCAGATGAGAGGATGGATGAGGTTTGTGGCGCCCATGGCCGTATTGCTGATCATGGGCTTGACGCTGCAGGGCTGCGCCACGCGCGTGGAGCGTGTCGCGGTGGACGAGGAGCGCGACCTCAGCGGCAACTGGAACGACACCGATTCGCGCCTGGTCTCCGAGGAGATGATCCGCGATGTGCTGGCGCGGCCGTGGATCGGCGATTTCCGCCAGGCGAGCGGAGCGAGGCCGACGGTGATCGTCGGCGAGGTGCGCAATCTCAGCCATGAGCACATCAACGTCAATACCTTCGTCAACGATCTGGCGCGCGAGTTGATCAACTCCGGGCAGGTCAATTTCGTCGCCTCGCGCATCGAGCGCGAGGAGATCCGCGACGAGCGCCGCGACCAGGCGCAGCATGCGGCCGAGGAAACGCGCAAGGCGATGGGACGCGAGCTCGGCGCCGATTTCATGCTGCAGGGCAGTATCAATACCATTCTCGACGTCGAAGGCCGGCGCCAGGTGCGCTATTACCAGATCGATCTCGATCTGATCAGTCTCGCCGACAACCGCAAGGTCTGGATCGGCCAGAAGAAGATCAAGAAGTTCGTGACCAAGGCGGCGATCCGGCCGTGATCGGCCGCTGACGGCTCTGGATCGATTCGGGGGCAGGCGGACGCCGCCGACGGTGTCCGTCGATGTGATATCCACAGGGGCCATCGCCACCGCCGCAGGGCGATGGCCTGCGGCCCCGCCCTCTTCGCAACCGACTTCCGGTTTCCCTTGCATGCGATCGTTTTTACTGCTGATTCCTGTTTTCCTGCTGTTGTCGGCCTGCGCTTCGTATGGCGACTGGGTCGGGCGCATGGAGCAGGATATCGCGCGTGAGGATACGCAGGCCGCGCTGCAGGTGCTGGAGCAGCATGCCGGCGCCCGCGGCAAGGACGCCACGCTCTATCATCTCAACCGCGGCATGCTGCTGCGCATGCAGGGCGATCTGGTCGCGAGCGGGCAGGATTTCGAGCAGGCCAAGACCGTCATCGAGGCGCTGCTCGCCGTCAGCGTCAGCGAGCAGGTCGGTGCGCTGGCGATCAACGATGCCCAGCGCAGTTATGTCGGCGAACCGTTCGAGCGCGCCTTCCTGCACGTCTATGCCGCGCTCAATTTTCTCGAACGGGGCGCCGCCGATGAGGCGCGGGTCGAAATGCTCCAGCTCGATGTGCTGCTCGGCGAACTGGAGCGCGGCGGTGACCTCGCCGGCACGGCGCTGCCGCGCTATCTGGCCGGCATGGTGTTCGAGTCGCGCGGGGAATGGAGCGACGCCATGATCGCCTATCGCAAGGCCTATGAGGCTTATCACGCCCATCCGCTGGCTTCGGGCGTGGCGGTGCCGCCCGTGCTTGGCCGCGATCTGATGCGCTTGGCGGCGCGGCTCGGACTCGCCGAGGAGCTGGCGCGCTACCGCGGCGAATTCGGCGAACGGGAGGAGGGCGCCACACCGCGCGCCGGCGAAGCCGAGCTGATTTTTCTGCTGCACAGCGGGCTGGCGCCGGTGAAGCAGGAAACCGGCATGGTGGCGCCGACGCCGTCGGGACGGTTGATATCGGTATCGATGCCGTACTATCAGAGCCGGCAACCGGCACTGACCGCGGCACAGGTGTCGGCGGAGGGTCGCGTCGTCCGGGCGGAGCTGGTCGAAGACATCGATGCCGCGGCGCGCGCGGCGCTGGAAAAGCGAAGCGGCGCCATTCTCGCCCGTACCGTGGCGCGCGCCGCGGTCAAGCACGAGGCCAGCCGCCAGGCCGGGCGAGAGAACGAACTCGCCGGCCTGGTGCTCAATATTGCCGGACTGATCAGTGAGCGTGCCGATACCCGCAGTTGGAGCACGCTGCCCAACCGCATCTATCTCGCGCGCCTGGCGGTGCCGGCGGGGCGGCACGAGGCGCGGGTGGATCTCATCGATCGCCGCGGCGGCATCGTCGAAACACGCACCTATCCGCTCGATCTCCTCCCCGGTGAAAAGCGTTTTCTTTCCGTGCACCGCGTGACGCCCGCCGATCTGCCGCCCTGGATCGCGCGTCCGCGCTGAGATCGGGTCGGCATTCCTGCGCTTGCGGTCTCCGCCTCTGAAAATTGTCAATGACGCCGGAGGGCGGCGCACTTACAGTGCAAGCCAGATACGAACCCGGATACGGGCATGGCGAGCGGGGTGCAGCGATGAGCGCAGATCGGTCGGCACAGGCGAACAGGAACGGGGTGCTGCTCGGCGGCATCTGCCGGCGCATGAGAATGAACCTTGCCATCCCGCCGCTGTCACTCAATATTCATAATGTCCGGATGCGCACCCGCCGAAATTCTTTACATCGGGGTGGAACTCTTTCGCATGACGAGGCGTCTTATGTGTACAGCAGCGGAATTCACCGCTGCCGAAGAATGCGGCCGGCAGCCGAACAGAGTACGTACATCAACCCCGATTTCAAGACAGGAACCCATTAGCGCGCCAAACGAATTCGTTGTAAATCCGTCCCGGCCCTCCCCCCTCCCCCCCTCCCCCTTTCAAGGCCTACATAAGGCCCCCCCTTACGCTTTTCAAAAAATCATGATTTTTAGCAAAAATTCACATTTTTAACACTTTTA
>CAYLYS010000028.1:0-32078 GCA_964388175.1 uncultured Chromatiales bacterium
AAAACCACCCGCGCCGCCGCCACCGTAACCGCCGGCACCACCGCCGCCGAACCCGCCCGGACCGCCACCGCCGTAGCCGCCTTGAGCGCCGCCATAGCCGCCGGATCCACCACCATAGCCACCAGGACCACCACCGGGCCCGCCGGCAAATCCGCCGCCGCCACCACCCCCACCGTAACCGTAGCCACCCGCGCCACCGCCATAACCGCCCGGGCCACCATAGCCGCCGCCCCCCTGGCCGCCACCGTAGGAGCCAGCGTCTTCCAGCCCGTCATAACTGGCGCCATAAGCATCCGCACCGCCGCCTCTGCCGCTACGCGGCGCGCGCCCGCCATCGCGCGACGATTCTTCGGTCACCAGCGTGGGCAATACGCCCTTGCCGATCAGGAAGTGATTGACCTGAGAATAAAAGCCGCCGACCTCGGCGGACAATGCGCGATCGAGGAGACCGTAGCAGTAAACCCGGCTGCGCACCTCGGTTTGCAGCGCCTCCAGCGCGTCATGGAAGGCATGGCAGAACTTGTCGGGACCGAGCGGCAGGCGGTACTTATTGATGCGCAGCGCGGGCAGAATCTTGCCGAAGCGTTCGCACAGACCGGTGAGATCACTGCTCCAGCGCTCGTGTATCTTGGCGATCAGATTGTCGATCGCCAGCCACTCTTCGAGCTTGGTGTCGTCGACCAGAGAGAGACCGGAATCGTCATCGGGCGTGGTGGAAAAAGAGTTGCCGAGGCTGTCCGGCGTCGGCTCGACCGCGGCAATGTAGAGCGCCGAAAACCGCTGCAGAAACAGCTCGCCGAGACGCTTCTCCTGCTGCCGGATCAGTCCCAGTTCGCCGACCAGCGGATCGGGCATATCGCCGTCCTGGCCGCGCAGCGCGGTCAATGACTCATCGAGCGATACGACGATGCGCTGATGGAGATTTGTGACGAAGCTCTCAGCCAGCGATTTGCATGCTTTGACCAGAGCGGCGGATTGAGCGCCGCGGGCATCCGAAAACTGCTTCGGACCGCTTGGACCATCGACCCCTGTCATCGTATTTGTCTTCCCCTGGCTGGCGGCTTGCGGACGAAAGGCTGGATCATCATCCCTCGTTATCGGTCATCTGCCGCATTCCTTGACGGCCGGATAGCGATCGGCGTCACGCAAGCAGCTGTAGCAAAAGGCTTTGATTCAGCACCGGAAAAACAGATGGGAGAAAATGGAGATGGAAGGGGACGGAACAGAAAGACCCGCCGGCCACTGCCGGCGGGTCCGGGGCGGGATTCAGGACTTGATCCAGCCCTGCAGTGCTTCGATGATTTTCTGCGCCTGGTCGGCGCTGGAAATATTGAATTTCGATTTCTGGGAATATTCGCCGTTGCGTTTCTGGTAACGACGGATGGTGTACTTGTCCTGACCGAACGCACCCTTTGCCGCCTCCCAGTCCTGGTAGCGGTAAATGACGGTCGCCCAGGCACCCTTGGACAACACCACCTTGTCCAGCTCCTTGACCAGTTGCTGGCCGTCCTCGTGGTAATCGACGCTCAGTTCATCGACATCAGCGGCCATGGCCGTTCTCCCTGTCTGCTGTCATAGGATTCATCACCACGCCCTGCCGCCGCTGCGAGACAGAATACCGAGGTCGAATGTCACGCGCTGCTGCGGCGTCAGCAACTGGCGTACTTCCGCCAGATGGCGGTAGCGGTTCAGCGCCTGCTCCCGCTTCAGCGTCATCAGCTCGTCGACCGCACGCTGCAGTTCCTCGTCTCCGGCCTCGGCACTGGTGATGATGCGGTCGATTTCCGCCTGCTTCAGTGTGATGCCGGCTTCGACCAGGGTCTGCTTCTGGCGCAGGCGCAGCTGGGAAAAGCTGATTTCCCCTTTCTGATCGTCGGTCAGCGAAGCCCGCCAGGACGTCTGCGGATCGTGGCCATGACCGCCCTTTCCCGCCTCGCCGTGCCGCAAGCCCATGGGCGAAGCGGCATCATCGTAATGATCCGTCATGGCGCCGCCCGGGTGCTGCGGATCGGCATGCGCCACCGACAGGCTGGTGGCGAGCGCGCCGCACAGGAACGCCGTTCGCAGGCACATCGCTATCTTGCTCATCGCTCCCTTCTCTCTCCCTTGTATGTCATCGTGTTCATCGTTGTTTATCCACCTTGCCGCCGCCCATGCACGGCGGCGACATCGGTGCGTCATTCATGCGCGCCCGCCATTCCTCGTCCGTATAGGCATGAATGGACAAGGCGTGAATGCGTCCGCTCAGCTCCTCGGCAAGAATGCCGTTGACCAGCCGATGCCGCGCCAGCAACGTCTTGCCGGCAAACGTCGCGGATACCAGCACCAGCTTGAAATGCGACTCCGAACCGGGCGGCACATTGTGTCGGTTGCTCTCGTTCAAGATTTCGAGATGAAGCAGGCCGGGTATGCCGTCATCCAGCTTGCGCTCCATCGTTTCCTGCACACTCATGCCGCACTCCCGATGACGATTCCGGTGACGATCCCAGCAACTATTCTGGCAACGATTCCAGCAACGATTCTGGCGACAATCCTGGCCGCGCTCCGGGCCTACCTTAACACAGGCGGCCACCGCTTTCAGATCGAACAGGGACCGCTTGAAAAGGTGATTCACCACCCCTATTCAATACCACATCGGGACATCGACCCGGAATCATCGCTCTCAGATCAAAGCAGAGGAGAACCGACATGAGATTATACCAGTACGATCCCTGGAACCTGATGGATCAGCTCCGCAACGAGATGGGCCGTCTTGCCGAAGGCCGCAACGGCGCCGAAGCGGGCAGCAACATCGTCACCAGCGACTGGGCGCCCGCCGTCGACATCCAGGAGCAGGACGACCATTACCTGCTAGTCGCAGACGTCCCCGGCGTCGATCCCGCGGACATCGAGATCAACATGGAAAACGGCTGTCTCTCCATCCGCGGCGAGCGCAAGATCCCCAGTGACGATGGCAAGAACCACAAGCGCATCGAACGCCCGCGCGGCACTTTTTATCGCCGCTTCAGCATGCCCGACAGCGCCGACGCCGGCAGGATCAGCGCGCGCAGCCGCAACGGTGTCATCGAAATCACCATTCCCAAGCACGAAAAACTGCAGGCCAGGCGCATCACCATCGAGCACTGAGATCTCCTATCGACATGGCATACGACCCGGTATCCTGTCTTATGGATACCGGGTACGGGAGAGCGTGAGCGGAAGTGAAATACAAGGACTATTATCAGATTCTCGGCATGAACCGGAGCGCGTCTCAGGAAGAGATCAAACGCGCCTACCGCAAGCTCGCCCGCAAATACCATCCCGATGTCAGCCGCGAAGCCGACGCCGAAGAGCGCTTCAAGGAATTGAGTGAAGCCTACGAAGTCCTGCGCGATCCGGAGAAACGCGCAGCCTACGATCAGCTCGGCCCCGGCTGGCACGCGGGTGAGGATTTCGCGCCGCCGCCGGACTGGTCTTCGGGCAACTTCCATTTCCGCACCGGCGATTTTTCCGGCGGCCAGTTCAGCGACTTCTTCGAATCGCTGTTCGGCGGTGCTGCGCCATTCGGCGCACACGGCTTTCGCATCGACCCCGCGTCGGCGCCGCCGCAGGCGAGTGAACTGCTGATCGACCTCGAGGAAGCCTACCGCGGCACCGCCCGCACGGTGGCGCTGGAAACGCCGATCGTCGATGCCCAGGGACGCGTGCGGCAACAGACACGTTCCCTCAGGGTCAAGATTCCTGCCGGCGTCGGCAATGGCCAGCGCATCCGCCTGCCCGGACAATCGCCCGGCGGCGGCGACATTCATCTCGACATCAGGATCCGCCCGCATCCGCTGTTCAGGCTGGAGGGCCGGAATGTCTACCTCGACCTCCCCCTCGCTCCCTGGGAAGCGGCGCTCGGCACGAAATTGACCGCGCCCACGCTCGGTGCCGAAGTCGAAATCCGCGTCCCCGCCGGCACGCAGAGCGGCGGCAAGCTGCGCCTGAAAGGACGGGGATTGCCGGGCAGCCCGCCCGGCGACCAGTACCTCGTCGCCCAGATCATGGTGCCGCCAGCCGACAGCGCGGCGCAGCGCCAGCTTTACGAGCGCATGGCAAAGGAAATGCCGTTCGAGCCGCGCCGTCGCTGGCAGTCCCCCTCCGCCTCCTGAACGCACCTCCGCCCGCGGCTGTCATCGGAGACGAGATGCGGCATAATGCCCCTGCGTTTCTCTGCAGGGGCACCTCTTGAAACACTATCTGACACGCTACCGACCGTCACAGTGGATGGTAATCACGCTGATGACGGCGGGAACGCTGTTCATGGCGCTGCTCGGCGTCTATGCGCTGTATTCGGCGCCCGCCCTGCTGCTCGACGGCGAAGTGGTCACCGTGCGCGCCGGCATCCACATCACCCACATCGGCAATACCGCGGTGAGCGATACCGATCTGTGGAAGCTGCCCACCTTCAAGGCCGCGGACGGCGAGGTGAGCTGGTGGCAGACCCAGCGCGCGCTCCACGAATCGGTCTCCGAGGGCCGGCCCATCGTCATCCGGTTTCTCGACAACACCGACACGCGCTGGGAAATGCTGGCTGAAGTCGGACGCATGCCGGCCAGCGAGATCGCCATGCGCCTCGGCCTGGTCTACATCGTCGCCACCATTTACATCTTCGCCGCCATTTCGGTTTTCCGTCATCACCGGCGCATGACGGGCTTCCTGTGCGCTTTCTTCCTCAGTTCCACCGCACTCTACCTGGTCAGCGTGGCGCCGGTCGTACACCGCCCCATCATCATGGACGCCGACCTGATGCACTTCCTGGTGTACGTATTCTTCATCGCCAGCACCGGGCAGATCTCGATCGTGCACTTCTCCATGGTGTTCCCGGAAAGAAAGCGCATCCTGCGCAACTACGGCTGGCTGGTGCCGGGGCTCTACATCTATGCCGCCATCATCTCGCTGCTGTATGTGTTCGGGGTGATCGCGCTCGCCAGCACCCTGCCCTTCCTCCTGCTCTGGCTGTTCCTGATGATGGGCTGCTTCGTCCACTCCATGATCTACATCAAGGACGAATTCATGCGCAAACAGGTCAGGATCACCTTCATTTCGGTCCTGCTGGTAGCCGCGTTTTTCATTCTCGCGGTGGTCCTGCCCTGGCCCGAGGGCGACAGCCTGGTCAACAACTACGCGCTGTTCTCGCTCATGCTGCCCTTCGGCCTGATCCTGTCACTCGACAATCAGCGCCTCTATCGTGACCGCCTGATGCTCGAATACAGCACGCGCATGGAGAAAGAGCGTCTGCACCGCGAACTGCACGACACCGTGCTCAACGACCTCGCCAGCATCGCCATCGCCGTCGAGGGCGCGGAACGCTGCCCCAACGATTTCGAAAAGCTGCGCGCCAAGCTGGCCCAGATCAAGAACAATACCGCCGAATCGTCGCGCCAGCTGCGCAATTTCCTCTGGGTCATCGACGATCGGCAGAACAACTGGGAAGACATCGCCAATTCCCTGCGCCGTCTCGGCTACGATCTGCTCGGCCAGCTCGACATCGCGTTCGAGCTCGATGCCTACCTCAAGGAATCCAACGTCAACGCACCGACGCCGGCGCTCAAGCACGCCATCTACCGCGTCTTCCGCGAGGCGTTGATCAATATCGCCAAGCATGCCCAGGCAACGCGGGTGAAATCCGTGCTGAGCCTGAGCGAAACCCGGCTGGAACTCGTCGTATCCGACAACGGCGTCGGCATGGACGTCAAAGACAACGACGCCAGCGGACACGGCCTCAACAATATGCAGCGTCGCATCAAGGAACAGGGCGGCGCGCTTTTCATTCATTCGCGTCCGGGCGCGGGCACGCGGATCGTCATGCAGTTCGCTTTCACCAGCGGTCAACGCCTTCCCTCAAATGAGGTATTTACGGAGAACGGAGTATCAACTAACGTGACAGATTAGCGTCCGCCTCCTGCGGCATCCTCATCCGCCCGGCCGATCCCTTACTCATGATGACCTTGCCGCAAAGACCGATGAAAGACGAACGCCCGATCGAAGTCATCATCGTGGAAGACAATAAACGCTATCTGGACGAGCTCGGACAGCTGTTGACGAATTCACCGAGCGTCCGCGTGATCGGCCAGTACACTCACGGCAAGGAAGCGTACGAGGCGATACTCAGGCTCAATCCCGATGTCACGCTGATCGATATCGAACTGCCGGACATCTCCGGCGTGGAAGTGATCGAGCACGTTTCCTCGCGCGGCTGCCCGACGGAATTCCTGGTGCTGACGGTCTACGACGACGACGCTCATCTCTTTGCCGCACTGCAGGCCGGCGCCGTCGGCTACATCATCAAAGGCTCGACCTCGCTGCCCGAAATCGAAGCGGCGATCCAGGAAGTCGTCGATGGCGGCGCGCCCATGTCGCGCGTCATCGCCAAGCGGGTGCTGGAAACCTTCCATGCCACCGCCGCCGCGCCCGCCAGCAAGGGGCCCAAGACCAAATTCGACGAACTGACCAAACGGGAAATCCAGATCCTGGAATTCATCAAGCGCGGCTATACCACCAAGAAAGTCGCCGAAGAGCTTCACATCAGTTACGAAACCGTACGAACTCACTTGAAGAACATCTACCAGAAACTGCACGTGCACACGCTGGTGGAAGCGATGCTGATCTACAATCAGCGCTGACGGCCATTGCTCTTGGTTCCGGCAGCGGCCTCCCTCTCCTGCCCATGCGGTACACGAAGCGACCGACGGCACACCCCGATCACGGAATACCCCAATTGTGGAATTTACAGATACCCCGCCGGGGCTTACTGTGACTCGAAAACGCTAGACACCTAAATAACAGTGAAGGGGGCGCGTATGCTCATCCTGACCCGGAGAGTGGGAGAGACGTTCATCATCGGTGACGATATCAAGATCACCGTCTGTTCAGTGAGAAACGGCCAGGTACGAATCGGGATAGAAGCACCCAAAGACATTTCCATACACCGCAAGGAAGTCTACGAACGCATTCAGCGGGAAGAGCCGGGCAGCAAGGTCGACGGCTGTGCCGATCTGCGGATACTGAACGAGAAGGTCGGTTAACCTCCCCCGTTGATCACATTGAGCCGCGGGCGCGGCTCATTCTGTCTGACTTCCTGAGCAGGATCGACGAGCCATCTCAGCAACGGGAACCACTGCTCCCGTTCGAAAGAGGTTTCGCGCTCATCCATCTCGTAAACTCCCCTCCCGCCTTCCGCGGCGACCAGATACTGTTCCGAATCGCTCAGCGAAGCGAGGAAAGGAATGCCGCTGCTCGCCAGGAAGCCCTTGAAGTTCTCGTACAGCGTCGTTTCGCGGCGCACGCGATTGCCCAACACGCCAAGATGGAGTCGGCGGCGGTCCACCGCCCCGCTGCGCAGCAGCTCGCGGATGAAAGCCGTGCTGGCGTGTACATCGACGGGAGAAGGCACTACCGGAATCAGCACGATGTCCGCACGCCGCAGCATTTCCTGCAGCACGAGCCCGGATACCCCCGCCGGCGCATCGATTACGACCCGTCCGGTGCCGGACGGCACCGCCATCTGCCAGCTGCGCGTCAACCCGGTGCGGGTGCGACTGGCGTCGACACCGTCGATTTCAGGCAGCGTATCAGGACGGGAACGCAGCCATTGCAGGCTCGATCCCTGTGGATCGTAGTCCATGAGCAGGCAGCGGACGCCGGTCACCGCGTAATAACTGGCAAGATTGGTGGCGATCGTGGATTTTCCGCATCCGCCTTTGGAATTCACCACCAAGATCGTTCGCATCATACACCTGACAAGAACATTAGAATAAACAGTACGTTACCGTAGATACATGAGGAGAGACGTCTGATCTCACCTAATTTCCCCCTAATTTCTCATGGCCGGGATCAAAAACCTGTGAAGCCGCCCATACTTCAGACTATCGGCATCTGCTAAGCGATTTCAAGCCCGGCGCACTCAATCGGCGAAGATGCGATCGAAAAACGCCCGCATTTCTGCCCATGACGCCCGATCCGCCGCTTCATCATAGGCCAGCGGAAGGTTGAAGCGCCGGCCCAGACTGTCCGCATCCGGATTGGTGAAAGCATGCACCGCACCCGGATAGGCGATGAAGCGGTAATCGACGTCCGCCGCCATCATCTCTTCCTTGAACGCGTTGACATCATCGAGCGGAATGAAGGGATCATCGGCGCCGTGCAGCACCAGGACCTGCGTTTTCACCTGCCCCGGCCGCGCTTCGAGATCACTGCTCAGACTGCCATGGAAACTCACTACGCCATCAATGTCCACACCGCTGCGCGCCATATTGAGAACGACGCCGCCGCCGAAGCAATAACCGATCGCGGCGATGCGATCGGCATCCGTCGTCGGCCGGGCCCGCAATACCGCCAAGCCGGCATTGAAACGCGCCCGCGCCTCGTCCCAGTGTTCCGCCACCTGCGCTGCCAGCGCGCCGGCCTGATCGGGATGCTCGGCATGACGACCGTCACCGTACATATCGATGGCAAGCGCGGTATAGCCGAGCTCGGCGAGCTGATGCGCGCGCTGCCGGGCGTAATCGTTCAATCCCCACCATTCATGCACCACCAGCACGCCCGGCCGCTCCCCTTCGATCGCATCGTCATAAGCAAGATAGCCCAGCAGGCGCGTGCCCTGGGTTTCATATTCGATCTCTTCGGCAACGATCGCAGCCCGCAGCGGCGCGGCGGCGGCAAAGGCGAGCATGATGCAAAAAACGGATTTTGCAGACCACATGACGGTACTCCTCCCGATGAGCTGGCGCATGGCGGAAAAGCGGCGAACGGAAGCGTCGCCCGCGCTCATTGTAGTGGCAAGGAGGCGGCGCGAACAGAAGCGCGGCCCGAAGAGATCAGTGGGAAAGATCAGTGAGGCGGTGGCGGATCTTCTTTTTCAGGACTGTTGGCGCACAGCGGCTCCCTGTCCTGAAGACCCGGCGCCGCCAACCATCGAGAGCCAGGCATCAGCATCCAGCCCGGCATGAAGGAACGATCCGGTTCGAATCAGTCGCGATCGATGAGATCGCTGCCCGGCGGCGCCAGCGTGATGCCGCTGATGTCGGGCAGCGGGCGTGGAGACACGGTCAGCGGTGGCGCGAGATCGACACCGAGCGCCGCGAGGCTGAAGCCTTCGAGATCGAAATGCGGCGGCTCGACCGGAGGCGTTTGCGGCAGCAGTTCACCGGCCGGCAGGATCGCCACGCCAGCCAGGCTTCCCGCCGCGGCCGATGCCGTCTCCTCTGCCGCTTCTCCACTGACATCGCCTTCCACGCGCAGACGGCACAGTGCCCCCGCCTGGCGCAGCGCATCGCGATAGCGCGCGGCGGTGGCTTCATCCACATCCTTCTTGATCACCACCGCCGGCCCGGAAAACAGGCGCTCGATCGCCGCCGCGTCGCTCTTGAACAAAACCGCCAGCCGGCGCCGGACCTCGGCCGGGTCGCTGTCCTCGACCAGCTCACCGCTGAAAACCACGTCGTAGCGGCGGGTATCCATGCTACATCTAGCCCAAGGCTCGCCAGCCGCCGGGATAGGCGGCGATGGCGCGCTCGCGATCCACGCGACCCTCGGCCCATAGCGCTTCCATCTGCGCACGCGTGATCTCGCCGATCACGCCTGCCGACGGCATATAGCGCCAGCGGCCACGTACGGTCAGTTCGAACAACGTCAGCATCAGGTCGTCGAACCGTATGACGAAGCGCTCGGCCAGCCGCTGCACGTCATCGACGGTGAGCGGCGTCCGGCTCTTGCCGTATTCCTCGCGCAGCAAGGCCTCGAGCGCCACGTCCCAGTGGGGAATTTCCTCATTGAACTCAGGGGATATCTTGATCATAAAAGCGTAAGAAAGGAATCTGAAAGGGTACCAGCTTATCGACTGCCGCCGGGAATTCTAAACACGGAATTCCATGTACTTGGCGCCGCCGAAGCGCCCTGCCGGGATCTTGACGGCGCAGTCGGCGACCGGCCGCGCCGTACCCGATCAGGAAGAAGCCGCGGCCGCCTGCAGCCGGGTGAGATCCGCGATCACGTCGGCGCTGTTCGCGCCCGGATCGACCTTGCGATAGATCCGGGCGATACGTCCTTCCGGATCGATGATGAAGGTATGGCGATGGGCAACCTTGATCACCCCCCAGTTGCGCAGCGAACCGTAGGCCTTGGCGACATCCCCGCTTTCATCGGCCAGCAGCGGAAACGGCAAGCCGTGCTTTTCGGCGAACTGCACATGGCTGTCGACGCTGTCCACACTGATGCCGACCACCTGAGCTCCCAGCGCCCGGAAGTGCGCTACATCATCCCGGAAACGGCAGGCCTGTTCCGTACAGCCCGGCGTATCGTCGCGGGGGTAGAAATACAGCACCAGCCAGCGGCCGCGATAATCGGCGAGGCGGTACTCGGCACCATCATGGCCGGGCAGCGCGAAATCCGGCGCCGGCATACCTTCCTGCAACGCGTCGGCGCGCACGTCAGCGCCCGTGAACAGAGACAGCAGGAAAACGGAAACAGCCAAAAACGACGATGCGATGGACATCGCGTACCTCCTGCAGCCGCGCACGGCGCCTATGGGATTCGACGGGTGTCACCTCGACAGCATGGGAGATCACCCCGTCGTGGTCAAGCCTCAGCGCAGCTCCCCTCTGAACACAGTCAGCAGCCGCTCGGACAGCACGACGCCGAGCCGATCGGTGAAGCGCTCGAATACCGGCGGGCGGTAGGTGTAATCGACGATCCGTTCGGCGCCGATCACCTCGCGCGCGACGCGGCTGCTGCTGGACAGCCCGTCGACCAGACCGAGCGCGAGACTTTCCTCGCCGGTCCAGGTCAGGCCACTGAACAGTTTGCCGTTGTCCTTCAGCCGATCGCCACGGCCCTCGCGCACGACGGTGATGAACTGCTTATGAATGTCATCGAGCATACCGCGCAGATGCTGCGTATCCTCTTCCTTCATCGGCGAGAACGGATCGAGGAAGCCCTTGCTCTCGCCGGCGGTGATCAGACGGCGTTCGACGCCAAGCTTTTCCAGCGTGCCGACGAAACCGAAGCCGTCCATCAGCACGCCGACCGAACCGACGATACTGGCCTTGTCGGCATAGATCTCGTCGGCCGCGACGGCGATGTAATAGCCGCCCGAGGCGCAGATATCGGTAACCACGGCGTAGATCTTTTTATCCGGGTGCAGGCCGCGCAGGCGGCGGATTTCGTCATTGACGTAACCGGCCTGCACCGGGCTGCCGCCGGGGCTGTTGATGCGCAGAATGATTGCGGCGGCGTCCTTGTTCTCGAATGCACGGCGCAGTCCGCTAATGATGTAATCGGCATTCGCCGCCTGTCCGTCGGCGATGACGCCCTTGATCTCCACCAGCGCGGTGTGCTGTCCGGTCGCGCTGCTGTCGCGACCGATGCCGCCCAACCCGCTCATCATGAAGAAGATCAGCAGCAGATAGGCGAGAAAAGCCAGCTTGAAGAAGATCCCCCAGCGCCGCGCCGCGCGCTGCTCCTTCAGCGCAGCGGACGCCAAGCGCTCGAGCGCTTCCTGGGCCCACGCCGGATTGCCCGTGTTCTCGCGCGCCGGCGCGGTGGTGCGCGGCGGCACATTGCCCTGTGCGGGGCCGAGCCAAGGGTCCTTGCGATCGTTGTCTGCCATCGGTTTCCTCTGCCAAAGTGGAAGGTACGAATGAAAGGGAATTATAAGTCTTAAAGAGACGACGCCATCAGCGCGCGCCGAGTTCCGACGGCAGCCTGCCGTCGCGCAGCCAGAGCGCGATGTGACTGACATCATCGACACAGGCTACCGGCCCCTCGGCCAGCAGGCGCTCACGCTCCTGCACACCATAGCTCACCGCCAGCGCCGCGACGCCGGCGTGGTGCGCCATCTGCATGTCATAAATCGTATCGCCGATCATCAGCGTTTCATGCGGCATGACGCCGGCAACGTCCATCACCTCCAGCAGCATGCGGGGATTGGGCTTGGAAGCGGTTTCATCGGCACAGCGGGTAACCGCGAACAGCGAACGGCAGCTCATCTCGTCGAGCACCCGGTCGAGCCCCCGGCGCGCCTTGCCGGTGGCGACCGCCAGCAGATAACCCTGGCGATCGAGCGTCTGCAAGGTCTCCAGCGCGCCCGCGAACAGCGCCGAAGGCGCATAGTGATCGGACAGGAAATGATAACGGTAGCGATCGGTGAAAAGCCGCTGCTGCTCGCCGCTGGCGCCCGGCACCAGTACGCGCGCCACCTCCGGCAGGCCAAGACCGATGACATCGAGCAGCGCCGTGCGCGGCGGCTGGGCCAGCCCCAGATCCTGCAGCGTCATCGCGAGACAACTGACGATGCGCGCCTCGGAATCCATCAGGGTTCCGTCCCAATCGAATACCAGCAGTTTGTACGGTAATGTCACTGATACGACTCCCGCATGCCAATAAGAGGGTTGCGGACTGGCTGTGTCAATCTTCGATCCGGGCAACCGCCCCTGCCTCGTCCATACCCTGCACCAGCGCCTCGAGCGCGGGCGGCAAGGCCGCGCTCACCTCCACCCGCCGCTCGCCGAGCCGGAAGGCCAACCGGTGAGCGTGGAGGAACATGCGCTTGAGACCCTGGCGCCGCATCGCTTCGTTGAAAGCATCGTCACCGTATTTATCGTCACCGGCGACCGGATGCCCAAGGCTGGCGGCATGGACGCGGATCTGATGGGTACGGCCGGTACGGATAGCGGCGCCCATCAGCGTCGCCCCCCGCAACCGCTTGATCGGCGTGAAACGGGTTTCGGCATCGCGCCCATCCTCATCGGTACGCACCATGCGCTCGCCGGACTGCAGCCGCCCGCGCGTGAGCGCGGCACGCACTGTCCGCGCGCCGCCGCGCCAACGGCCGCGCACCAGTGTCAGATAGCGCTTTTCCACCGCATGATGGCGGAACAGATCCTGCAAGGCGGGCAGCAGGCGGCGGTTCTTCGCCACCAGCAGGCAACCGGAAGTATCGCGATCCAGACGATGAACCAGGCTGATATGAGGATATTCCGGGCGCAGCTCACGCAGCGCCTCGATCAGGCCGTAGCGCAGCCCGGTACCGCCATGCACGGCGAGACCGGCCGGCTTGTCGAGCACGAGCAGATCGTCGTCCTCGTAAAGTACGCCCTGCTCCAGGCTGGCGAGCAGACCGCCACTGATGCGCGCCGGCGCCGCCTCCACGGTCGTCACCGGCGGCAGGCGCAGCAGATCGCCCTCCTGCAAGCGGTAGCTGGCCTTGATGCGTCCCTTGTTGACGCGCACCTGGCCAGTTCGCAGCAAGCGGTAGATATGGCTGCGCGGCACGCCCTTGAGCAGGGTGACGAGGAAATTGTCGATGCGCTGGCCATCGCGCGCGCCGTCGATTTCCACCAGGCGCGGTCCGCCGGCCTGTTCCTGTTTATGTGCCAGGGTCTCGGTCATGGCCGCATGATGCGCGATAGCACAGCCCTTGGCAAGCCGGATAACTATTTGAAACAGCGTAAAAACATTGATATATTACGGAAGTGCGCGTAGTGGATGCGGCCACCGGGTTCCACCATTCGGATACTCGGACAAACCGCTGCGCTGCGCGAATTGCACACTGCCCGAGCCGCGGCGCGAGGACGACTTCCCACGCCGACACAACGATCGGACCAGTGTCACCGGAGAGTTACACTCGCCGGATACCGAATACAGCGGGATTCCAGACGGCCCCTAGCGAGTCACCGTCGAATCTCTCAATATCACAGGAACCGCACGCAGGTCCGTGACAGCAGACACACCGAAACCGACGATAGGCACGACGTCAGGATGGACTGGACGATGAACACGCACAGTTTCCCGCCGGAGACCCAGCAGTCTCCGCGTCCTGCCACATCCGGAGTTCGGCATTTCTGTTGCAAACGACACGCAGTCGGTTGTTTGAAAAGGATTGCCACACATGAAAAGAATGCTGATCAATGCGACTCAGCCGGAAGAGCTGCGCATTGCACTGGTTGATGGTCAGTACCTCTACGATCTCGACATAGAAACACCGTCACGCGAACAGAAAAAATCCAACATCTATAAAGGCAGGATCACCCGCGTCGAGCCCAGTCTCGAAGCCGCCTTCATCGACTACGGTTCGGACCGCCACGGCTTCCTGCCACTGAAGGAAGTCACACCCGCCCTCTTCCACACTCCCGGCGAACCCGGCCGACGCGTCGACATTCGTGACGCGCTCAAGGAAGGCCAGGAACTGATGGTGCAGGTCGCCAAGGAAGAACGCGGCAACAAGGGCGCCGCACTCACCACCTTCATCAGCCTGGCCGGACGCTATCTGGTGCTGATGCCCAACAACCCGCGCGCCGGCGGCATCTCGCGCCGCATCGAGGGCGACGAGCGCAGCGACCTGCGCGAGGCGATGAGCGAGCTCGACGTTCCCGACGGCATGGGCGTCATCGTCCGCACCGCCGGCATCGGCCGCAGCGCCGAGGAAATCCAGTGGGATCTCGACTATCTGGTATGGCTGTGGCGGGCGATCGAAGAAGCGGGCGCCAGCGGTTCGGCGCCGACCCTGATCTATCAGGAAAGCGACATCATCATCCGCGCCATCCGCGACTACCTGCGCCCGGACATCGGTGAACTGCTGATCGATGATGAAGCAGTCTACAACCGCGCCCGCGAGTTCATGCAGCAGATCATGCCGCAGCATCTGTCCAAGCTGAAGCTCTATCAGGACGAAACCCCGCTGTTCACGCGCTTCCAGATCGAAAGCCAGATCGAAGCCGCTTTCCAGCACGAACTCAGGCTGCCCTCGGGCGGCGCCATCGTCATCGATCGCACCGAAGCGCTGACCGCGATCGACATCAACTCCAGCCGCGCCACCAAGGGCGGCGACATCGAAGAGACCGCGCTGCAGACCAATCTGGAAGCGGCGGACGAAATCGCCCGCCAGTTGCGCCTGCGCGATCTCGGCGGCCTCATCGTCATCGACTTCATCGACATGACCCCGGCGCGCAACCAGCGCGAAGTGGAGAACCGCCTCAAGGAAGCACTGAAAAAAGACCGCGCCCGCGTACAGATGGGACGGATATCGCGCTTCGGACTGCTGGAGATGTCACGCCAGCGCCTGCGCGCCTCGCTCGGTGAGTTCAGCCAGCACAGCTGCCCGCGCTGCAACGGCCTCGGCAGTATCCGCACCGTGGAATCGCTGGCGCTGTCGATCCTGCGCGTCATCGAAGAAGCCGCAATGAAGGACAATACCGGGCGCATCCATGCCCAGCTCCCGGTCGATGTCGCCACCTATCTGCTCAACGAAAAGCGCGAGAGCATTATCCGCATCGAAAAGCGCCAGGGCGTGCGCATCATGCTGATCGCCAACAGCGCGCTGGAAACCCCGCGCTACGAAGTCACGCGCGTACGCACCGACGACACCCAGCACGAAGAGAAGGCCAGCTACGAACTCGCGAGCGAAGTGGAAATCGACGCCGAGCCGCCGCCGCTCATCCAGCCGCGGGCCGCGGGTGAACAACCGCTGGTGCGTGTCGGCACCAGCGACCGGCCGACGCCGCCGCCTGCCGGCAAGGCGGATGATCATGCCGAAAGCGGCGAAAAACGCCAGGGCGGCTTCATCCGTCAGCTCTTCGCCTCCTTCTTCGGCGGCTCGGACGGCGACAACACCAGCACCACGCAGGACAACACCGATCCGCCGCGCACGAGCCAGCGCAGCAGCCAGGAACGCCCGCCGCGCCAGCAACAGCAGCAGGAACGACGCCGCGGCGGACGCGGCGGACGCTCACGCCGCAGTGGCAGCGAAGGCGGCACGCAGCAACAGCAGCAACAGCGCAGCAGCAAGCCGCCGGCCGAACATCGCCGCGAAGCATCGGCCGAGCCGCGCCAGGGCAACGGCAACACCCGTCATGGCAACCAGGAACGGCCACAGGCGCAGCAGCAGGAACCCCGCGGTGAAAACGCGGTGCAGGCGGCAAGCGGCGTATCCGAAGCCACCCAGAGCGAAGGAATCGACAGAATCGATGTAGCGGGCAACCCGCAGGGGACAAGCGGTCAGCCACAGGGCAGCGGTCGCTCGCGTCGCCGCCGCCGCTCGCGCTCCGGTCGTGGCAGCGGTGAACGCAATACCGAACAGGCAAGCGCCGGCATCAACGGCGAAGCCACGCGCAGCGAAGGCACGCTCGGGGACTTCGGCGGCGGCGAGAGCGCCGCATCCGCACCCCGCACCAGCGACAGAGAACACAGCCCAAGCTCCATCGTGCAGCCGATCAAGCCGGATTTCCCGCAGACCTCGCTGCACTCCGCCGTTGCTCACGCCACGCCGGCGCCTGTCGCCGTGGAAGCACCGGCGCCCCGCCCTGCTCCTGCTGCTCCGGCGCCGGAACGTGCGACCGGTACCGAAGGCGGTGGCGCGGGAGAGCAGAAAGGCTGACGTCAGCGCGATATTTCGCCAATCTCCGCTGCCCGCCCTCGTGGGCAGCGGGTATCGTCAGCAAAGAACGGCCCGGCGCTAGACTGCCGCCGCACCCCGCACCAATGACTGCGGCTCATCCACCGCAACCAGCGCCAGGATCTGCGGTAACAGCGCCAAGGCATTGACGTACTGCTGCGCCACAAAACGCTGCTCCAGCGCGTACAGCAAAGCCGCCAGCCTGGCCTGCGCCGTCGATACCGACTGCAATGCAGACCGTTGCTGAGCCGCGCTTGCAAGCGCCTCATCCAATTCATCCAATGCTTTCGGCTGTATCGACCAGGCCGAACCGACCGGATCCAGGCTCCAGCGTCCCCACCAGGTGGCGACGCAGTTTTCCCCATCACCGCCTAGCAGCAGCGTTTCGGCATTCAAATCGGGATTCAGGATCACCAGCGGCAGATCCTGCAGCAGGGCACGCAGATAAGGCCAGGCTTCGGTCAGCGCAAGCAACATCTGTCGCTGCTCTTCCTCATCCGCCGCCAAGCCCAAGCGCATGAAAACACGCTCATCGAGACGCTGCCACAGGCAGGGCCTGGAGCCGGTGTAACGCTGCGCCAGCGTCTCGGGCGGCTCAATCGCCATCAACGTCTCCATCGTTCGCCGCGCCGACAGCGTTACCTCTGCAGACGGCACACGTGCGAAGTCATCGCAGGCGAAGACATGACAATGGCAATTTCCCACCCGAGTCGCGCCGAGAAAGCGCGGAGCCGGCAAGGCCGTTCCGGTCATTTCGGCGAGCAGAGTCGCTTCGTGCAATGCCCACACACTGCGGTTTTCATCGAAAAGGCGTAGTAAATAACCGCCCTGCACCCGCGTATCATCACGCACCTCCAGCGCTGCGACGTTACCCAAGGCATGCTGATGCCAGCGCACCGACAAGGGAGCTGATCCGATACCGGCGATCTCCTCCAGTACCGGGCGCACCCAAGTCTCCCTCTCCTGCGGAACCAGCAAGGGCCATATCCCACGCTCCTCGCGAACATGATCCGGCAACAACACCTGACGATTGAAAAACAGGGCATTCAGTTCAATGCGCTGCTGATAAAGGCCAGCGATATCGTTGACCATGAACCCCATGCGGCCGAAGGTCTGGCGTAACAGCAAGACGGCGATGAGCGCAGCGATCAGGCTCGGCGGCGTCCCCCACAGGAAATCCGCCACCATATAGGCAAAGGCGAGCAGGAAACCCAGCATGCTGGACACCGACAGCGCCGATCTCAAGCGCGTCTGCAATATCGCCCCGACACGCGCACTGACGACCCCGGACACCAACAGCGCCACGATGACCATGAGCACATAAACGGCGGACAACAGCGCCACCGCCGGATACAGCCAAGCCAGCGCAACACCCGACAGCACAACGAAGATGCCGCTCGCCAGTGCATGGGCATAGCGGCGATAACCGCGCGCCGCCATTTCATCCTGATTCTCGAACAGCACGAGCTTGCTGCCGCAGGCCAGCAAACGCTTCGCACCGAAGTCCGAACCCCAGGCGATCACACGCTCCGCGAACAGATGCAGCAGGTAAACACCCACGGCAGCAACGCCGAGGGCGATGATGAGGGCATCGCGATCCATCTCCGCCATGGCGGGTGGGAAATAGCGGGGAACTCCGGTAGATCCAAGCAGAATCACGACCTTGATCGGCAGGAAGAACGCCAACAGCATGGCAAGCTGAGATACCAGCGTCGCCATCACGACGACGGCTGTCGCGCCCGGTGCATGGCGAACGAAGCGTGCCCCGACCGAAAGCGACCAGCGGGCAGCATTCAACAGCGGATCAAATGCGCTCATCGGTTCAAACGTCCTGTCTCCGCGACCACGCCGCGAGTTGCCAAAAAGGCATGATACCGTCATATGGGGAGAAAAGCGGCTTCACCTGCACTACAGGCGGCATGCCCCCCGCAAGGCTATCGGCCGATGCCCCGTAACGGGAAAGATAAGCATGGCGGATCGGGACAAAACGCTCCCGATCAAAGGCATCTATCTGCGAATAAGGCCAGTCTCTGCCGTCGTAGGTAAGCAGCCGCTCCATTCCACGCCGCAATCCGCGTCCATCTTCACCCGTAAACGACCAGAGGTCTTCTCCGCAGGCTTCGGCGATCAAGGCCAGATAGATCCAGCCCTGCAGATTGAAACAGCAATAATGCAGGGAGGTCGCCCGCCTGATTTCTTCCGGCTGGTGGCCATCGGCATCGATCTGCTGCAGCAGCCGGGAACGACTGTCGCGCAGCGTCTCGCGCAACAGGCGCGTTTCACCCAGAAAGGCTGAGAGCGCCACCACCTGCAAATCGTAGTAGGTGCCCTGGTTGTTGAGTGCAGCACGCGCCTCGATGCCCTGATCGCTGCTCCTCAGCCAGTGCAGATAGCACCCCAACCACTCCCGCAGGCTGCGCTGCTCCTGCGCATCGAGGAAACCCGCAGCCTGCAGCAATCTGACGCCGTCGAGGAAATAATAGAGATTCTTCATCTCGATGATGCCGCTGCTGCTCCCCCTGTTACCGTCGTGTCCCCGGCGCACCTGGGCATAGTTGAGATGCGGATTCATCGCCGTGGCGGGATCGAGAAACCAGGCACGCACCAGAGCAGCGGCATGCTCGCCGTAACGCCTGTCGCCGCTATGATGCCAGGCCAGCGCCAACACAAAACTGTCGTCGAACAGACGCTGCAGCGTGCTGCGATCGTAGCGTTCGCTGCCCGGCTCGTAGAGACGCGTACCCGGCGCGCGCCTGCCGTCACGGCGCACATAGGCGAGGCCGGGCAAGCGCAGGGGATGTGGCCAGTAATAAGGTGCCGGATGCCAATAGTCGTGCCGGTTTCCACTCGGCGGCAATGACTGCTTGTCGATCACTGAATAAGGGCCACGCCCCAGCGCTTCCTCCGCCGCGGCACGCAGCTTCGTCGCCAGATCAGCAGGCAGCCCTGCTCCTCCCATGCTTGCCAGCGACAGCAGGCGAGGCTGCGCCGGATCGACGGACGGCGCAGTACGATCGTCCAGCTCATCGAGCATGGTCTGGATCGCCTGCATGCGCGCAGTGACGCGATTGCCATTCGCCGCCGTCGCACTCTCTTCCATGTGCGCTTGCCCGGAAAAAAGGCGGGCCACCCAGCCTGCGCTGCCATAGGCGCCAGCTTCATCGGCATAGGCCGGGCAGGGAAGATCCCAGGGCTCGATGCCCCAATGATCCCAGGCGCCGGGTACGCCAAGCCGCCACAGCAGTTCGACCTTGGGACGACGCCCGTAACAAAAATCCTCGTCGAACTCCAACCCGGCATCCCGCCGGAACAGGATCTGCGGCTCTTCATCAGCCGCAGGACGGAAACCGGCTTCGAGCAGGCGCGCATTGTCCGTCATGCGCGCCATCGGCACCAGAAAACAGGGCAGCTCGGGCGCCGCATGTACTGCCGCCATGATTTCCTGCCAGGCATCGGCGCTGACAAAGCAATTGCCATCCCAGGGCAGCACCCATTTGGCAAGCCGGTGCCCCTCGCGCAGCGCAGCATTGCGAGCGCCGTTGTTGTTCATGACGTAGTTATTCTTGTGCCGACAAAGCCGCATCAGCACACGCGCCTGACGGGCTTCGCTCAAGCGTCTGAACCGGGGAGAGCAAGGTGAAAACTCCGGCGGCACACCGGCAATGTCCCAGGGTACCGAGCGATAGACTTCCCGATCGAAAGGAATGTGGATATAGGGAACACCGGCATCATTCAACAAGGTCAATACCGCCTCTTCCTCGGCGGGATCGACAATGCGATTCACCACGAACCGCTTCTCGCACGCTGGCAGATCAGGCTCATTGGCGAGGATGAAAGCGAGATTCCTACGCGTCTGTCCGCTGCGATGTCGTGGCGGGAGATCATTGCCGATGATGCGGTAAAAAACGAAGGTGTCGGGATCGGAGGACAGCGGGCTCTGGCGATAGCGCGCATCCAAGAGCGTCCGGTTGATCTCTGGCGGGACGCCACGGTCACTGGCGCGGGAAACGGAAACTCTGCCCGGCCGCGAGAGCGGATCAGTCTTGTTCCTGAGGAAAGGTAGTCGAAGCAAACGATGCCAGAGCCAGTGGGCGCCAGGAGTCGAGGCAATCAGGCGTCTGGCACCATCACAAGCACACGCGACCATCCCCATCATGAATCAATTTCGGCAAGAAGCATAATGGAGAACCTTCACACCCCTCGGGATAGAAAGATCACTCCCTCATGATTTATCAGAAAAGAATGCACAAATCTCATCTTCATCACGAAAAATACCAGAATGAATCCATGTCAGTCTAACCTCGGGATACGGGGACTCCAAGGACATTACGTGTTCCATACGCGCACGATGAAAACCCATGAATTGGACACTTCCGCCTTGAAGCTTACGAACAAAAGATTCTATCTGATCCGAAGAGGAAGGATAACGACCAAACAAGGTAACGCTATAGGTTTTCCTTGCGGACTCAACAAAGAAGTACCTATCAAATGAACCATATTTTTTATATATCCATGCGGCATAAAGAAAAAACTCAGTTTCCTCTCCGCGAGAGCGACGAAAAAAATCCATCCATGTTCCCCGACCGCCTAAAACTCCAATACTTAGATCTCGGATATCGTCAAGATTAACCAAGTAAGGAGTCGTTGTGGGCGGAGATCTGAAAACATCGAAATCAATAAAATTGTCAACTCCCAACAATGAAAAGCTATCAGACAGCCATCTGCGCTGATCACCGCGCTTAACTCGCAAGTCAGTCGTTAACAATCTACCAATATCATCAAATAAACGGCTCTTATCAAACACCCTCAAAAGATGATTTTTAGCATCTAGAATCAAAGCGAACGAAGATTCTGACAAATACCCCACATACAATTTAATCGCCTGCTGCCGATGCCAACCCTTCACTGAAGAATCAAAGGGAAAAACATCATCTAATAAAATTATTCTTAATTTCTCATATATCCATGAGTCAGCCGCCCATGACTCAATCTGATCTCGCAAATCCCTAGCTATGGAGAGCGGCTCATTAATCACAATAATGTATTTTGAAAAATCATCTTCTCTACAAAATATTTTAAAAGAAAACATCTGCATCTTGAGAAGACGCATATCGGACAAAAAAACCACAACAAATATATCAATCGCAGGCATCTAGAAATAATCCACATATTTCATAATCAAGAGATGCTATAAAGATAAAACTCACTCCAGAATTGCACATAATCTATCTTGACCAGCCTCATATCTAGGATCCTTAATCAACTCATCCTCACTCCAATTCTCTATAGCCTTGATTTCATCATCAGTTGCAAAATCTGAATGCTTCAACAATGAATAAGATACTGACTCTCTTATAGATTCAGGAATATAAGAAAGACTGCGCGGATATATTTTTTTCAAGAAAGAAAGACCATTTCCGTATTCACTAACCGGGCCAAGCTTAAGCTTTAACGCATCAAGAACGGGATGAGACTGAGAAATTGAGTTTTTCAAAGTCCAAGCCATTACAATTTCATGATGAATCGGCACCTCCAGAAGCTTCCGTCTAACCTCCCTGCTTTCAAAAGGAATTTGATAATGATCCGCGCTCACAGGGATTTTCCTAAGAGCAGAATCTAAAATTATTTTTCGAAAGCATTTGAAGCATTTCATGCAGGGATTACTGGCGCTCCCGCGAACACATGACTGCGGCATAAATGCTGCGGCAATATCAGCCGATATCTTAGTGGTCAAAACCTCACTCAACCCCGAAGTTGGCAAAGAGATCGGAACCGAAACACACTCAAAAAGCGGAGCCCATGATCGATATATATTTCTGCCAGAAAGATCAGAAAATCTATCTCTTCCCAAATAAAAAGCAGACTCCATGATCATCCCAAAAGACACTGAAGACACCGACAGTGCATCGGCATTCACAATAATAGGGAGACTATTAGTCCAATCCACAGAGAATCCAACTGGATCCCTCACATACTCAACCGAAGACTCCATGACGCGAACATCATAACCGCTAGATAGCACAGCATCGCAGCTGGCAAGCGCAGCATCAGGACGATACATTGACTCGCCTACATCATCAGGCTTTCTTCTCAGCATAAAAACTGGAACAACATGATCAGGCAGTAGAGAAAGTGCACTGCATGAATCCACTCCGCCACTAAACGCCAATGCTGGCCGATGATTCATCGGACAAACCCTAGGTCGCAATGAACTATCTATTGGCCCTATCCTTTTTCTAAGGCCACGTTCCACTAAAGTAGAAAATTCAGACGAAACACCGAATGGCAATACCAGCTCATCCTTAACGAATGGCCCCACAGCAAGCAATGAAGCAAGACCAAGCAGATCCGGATGAATACGATCAATCGCATTCCCCTGGACAAGATCCACAAACCATGAATTCCTGGCCAAGCGAGGCTTCGCCCCCAAATCCCCCTTCATATCTACTTGATCCAAGTCAGCAGAAAATATCAGAGTTTCTCTGCCATTATTAGAATTCCACCCAGACTCAAACTTAACACGCATCACCATTTCTCCAATTTCTTTCTTCATCCCCATCGACAGAAGGAGGCACTACAAGGCATTGCTCGGGAGCCTCGAACAAACGCCTCCTAACTGGAAAAGGAATGTACAAGCTATCCACCGCTTCCTTCTCATGCCAGTTCATCCAAGATTTTTTATAATCAGACCTAACTTTAGACAGGCCGCCCTCATCTGTTTTTATCCCAAACTCAGGGTGATTGGTTAAACTATTATCAGTGCTCAAACACAGCATCCCGACCTGTTTTATCCGAACAAATTCTCGCCCAAGCACTCTTTGAGCGCGCGCAATCATTTCACTGTCCGCCCCAAATCGAACGGAATCCCAAAAACCAAGCCGCTCTGATAAGAACTGGCGATCAAACAAGCATGAAATAGACGCGGTTCTCGTTACACCATCTATGGTAAAATCATTGATCTTGGAGAACGTGTCGAAATATCCCTTGTCCGTCATACGAATCATATACGTCAAACTCGCCCGGACGCTTTCATCACTTCCCAATATAAAATTCATATGATTCTCTAGTCTCTGAGGGTGAGCCCAGTCATCCGCATCATGCCCTGTAACATACTTCCCCCTCGCCCTCATCAAGGCCATGTTTTTCGAGACATAAGGACCAACATTTATTTTATTTCTAACCAAACGCACTCGATCATCTGCCCCTGAAATATTGGACAAAATCTCCCACGTGGAATCTTCACTGGCATCATCAACTATCACCAACTCTAAGTTTTTCCAAGTTTGATTCAGAATGGAATGCACAGCAGACTCCACAGTCGACTCTGCATTCCAAGCAGGCATAATTACAGTCACCAAGGGTCCAGAATCAACAAGCGGGAGAGAACATGTTGATAACCGACTTAGCAAGGTATCACCAGGACGCAACGTTATGGGCGTCACCCCAAAGCAAGACAAATAAGCATTTAAATATTTGATCCACTCAACCTCATCTCCGCGCTCAATGGCTGCATTAGCCCGAAGCGTATTAACCGTATACAACAATTCCTCAGGCAAATTCTTCTCCGCATATCGAATCCCTTCCTCATGATCTCCATTTTGACTTATTTTGAATGCATCCAGCAGAACACTTCTCTTATCTCCTTTATGTTTGCTTCCCCTCCTTTCCTCAAAAATTCCCGGAACACCACCTCCATCACCTCCACGAAAAGATAGAGATTTTTTACAAAGATATATATTGGCCTTCACAACATGAAAACCATAAATATCTCCCGCGCGCTCATACAGCTCGATTGCTCTATGATAATTTCCCTGCTTATGGTTTCTGATGGCTTCCTTTAGTATCTTCACAACTCAGAGCTCCGAATTTAACGAAAGAAACCACAACATAGAACAACCAATCCATTCAATGGAAAAAATATGGCAATACAACACACTCAGAAAATAAGACGCCTCACATGCACGAAAACAATTTCAATAAAAATATAACCCATCATTTAGAATCAAATTTCCTCGATAAAATAGACGAAAAAATCCCGCCAATCCTTCTCAGGGGAGCGGTAACTTTCCATGATAAAGAACCCTCCATATAAGCGACTCTGCTTTCCTTATATTTCAACTTTCTCTCCAATATTCCGACCCTTCTAACAGAGGATTGGGTTTGTAAAAAATAGAATTCCATATCTTCCTGGACCTTATACATCTGATAAATCAAAAGATCCCTTTCTTTTGATTCCATCAAATCAATTTTCTCTAGATCTCTTTTTCCTTTAACTTTTGACGCAACCTGACCCAATCTAATCTTTTCAAATTCTAACTCTGATATGCGATCCTTCTGGCTTTTACAGACGGAAAGCAGTGCATTCCTCTCTGCCTGCAGTTGCTGAAATAAACCCACCATCCATTCATATCCATGATCCCCTACCCAACACGACATTCCTTCCAACTCAAGATCTTCTTTAAGGTTCTGCAACTGCAACAATATATGAGCGCGCTCTTCTTCAATGATCTGCCGCCGCTCCTTCTCCTCACATTGTCTTGCGTACAGAACTGCGCAATCGACGACAGGAGGCCGCGCCGGCTCCCCAATCGGCAGAGAGCAGGCTTCGAGTTCGGCGATGAGGTAGGCGAGCCGGGGCGACTGTGCGACCATCTGCGCCGCAATCAGGTATTGCATGTCGTTGCCCGCGCGCTCCAGCATAGGCATAGAGGGAGCAGCACTGTAGAGCTGGGGCTGCAGTCCGAGCCAGCTCTTGCAGTTGTGCAAGAAATCGACAGGGGTCGACAACGCGCATTCGACGTCGAGCAGCGCCACGCGACAACTGTTACGGCGAAAAGTCTGCACCAGCATCTCAGCAGCAGCGATCCACTGCGCCAACGCTTCATCCAGCGCGTGATTTTCAGTCATCGCGGCGACGAGCGCCGTTTCCGGGCGAGTATGGAACATCAGAAGCCTGGCTGTGGGTAGCTCTTCCAGCCAGAATTCCGGGCACGCTGCCAATCCTTCCGCGGACAGCAATACCGGTGGTATGCAGGCGCCGAACAGCTTCACGCTGGCAGTGCGCAGATTCTGCTGCTGGATGCCAGCGTTCAGCATCGCCACGTCCGGCTGCCCGAGCGCGGCGCTGCCGCGTGTCAACACCTGCCATTCTTCCAGCAGTGCCGGCATGGGCAATGTACAGCCCGCACGCTCAAACAGCGGCAGCAGTCGCTGCCAGCCGCTATACGGTGTTGTACCCGCCACCAGCATGAGGCTGGCGGCTTCTTCAGCCGGCATGGCGCAGTCTCGATGCGACGGGATCATGATGCCCTCTTTGAGTTCGAGCGGTTAACGACGTTCAGGATGCGTGCCCAGACCGAGGCGCAGGGCCTCGTGCATATCCACCATCCAGATGCGCATCTGGATGGCGATGGCGATGAGGCGAAAGCGTGGCGGCTGATGATGCGCGCGCAGAAAGCGCCACATGGCGGTCAGCGGTGGTGCGAAGCTGCGCAGAAAATAAAACGTACGCCGACGCGGGCTGCCGGCGGCAAGCTGGCCGCCTTTCACGCGTCGCGCCTTGGTCACCAGCGCTGGCCAGTTGTCGCGCGCCGGATGCCATACCCGCGCTGAAGACAGGTAGTGCAGGACATAGCCATGTTTACTAGCACGCCGGCACAGTTCGTTGTCACCGCCCGAGTAGCGGCCGGCATCGAAGGGACCGATGCGCTCGATGACGGCTTTCGGCACGCACAGGTTGGCAGTGGCGGCATAGCCGCGCCGCACGTAGTGTGCCTGCGGTATGCCTTTTACCATGTCGTAAATCTGATAAGGATTGGGCGCATCGCAGCCCTCGGCAGTCACCTGGACCGCGCCGGCAATCAGGCAGCGTTCACCATGCGCTGCCATGGCTGCAGCCATGCATGCCAGCCAGTCCGTGGCCGGCACACAATCGGCATCGGTAAAGAGCAGCCAGCGTCCGCGCGCTGCGGCGATGCCGGTATTGCGCGCGACGTAGGAGCCGGGCGTATCGCAGCGCAGGATGCGCGTCTCCTCGGGCAGCGTCGCGGGCGGAGCATAACTGCGCGAGCCGTTGTCGATCAGCAGAATCTCGAACTTACCCGTCCAGCTCTGCGCCTGCAGGCTGTGCAGCAGGCGTGGCACATGCTGCCACTGCTCGAAGACCGGCACGATGACGGAAAACACGAACTCCTCCGTCGTGTGCGTCATGCTCAGCGCTCCCACCGATGCAGGCTGGACCAGGCGAAGCGCGCCAAGTGCCACAGCGCCAGCCAGACCGGCATGTTTTCCTGCCGACGGTAGATCTGGTAGATGTCGAAACACTTGAGCAGCTTTTTGCTCGACAGCGAGCCGCTGCGCGCATAGTAGACCGCATCAAGGCCGGGATACTTGAGCGCGGGAACGCCTTTGCGCGTCAGTTCCAGCCACAGCCCCCAGTCCTGTCCGCGCATGACCGTCGGCATATAGACCTTGCCGAGACGCTCCTGGTTGTAGACCGCGGTGAGACAGCCGATCGGGCAGCGCACCAGCAGATCCTCGTGGCTGAGCCGCGGCGGCGGCCGGCGCTCGTGCAGGATGCGCCCGCTTGCCGGATCGCAGATGCGGTAATCGCCATAGGAAAACAGCGCGTCGCTGCGCTCCATGAAGCCGATCTGGTTTTCGAGCTTGTGCGCCTGCCAGAAATCGTCGCTGTCGAGAAAGGCGATGTAGCGGCCGCGCGCGAGTTCGATGCCGAGATTGCGCGCCTGGGCGGCGCCACGCCAGGGCTGCTGGACATAGCGGATATGCGGATATTCCCGGCGCAGCGATTGGATCAGTTCGAAGGTATCGTCGCGGGAACCGTCATCGATGACGATATGCTCCAGCACCGCCACCGTCTGCGCCGCAACCGCATGGATTGCACGCGCGATCACCGCGGCGGCATTGTGGGTCGGTGTGATCACCGACACCAGATGGTGCAGTGGCGCACCGTCTGCTGATACGACGGATACGCCGTCGGCCGGCTTGTTCTCGGGAAATGGCGGCCAGCGCAGATCTTCAGCAGGCCGCATCGTCATGAAACCGGTCTGGCACGGGAGCGGGAAGGAGATGGATCAGGCGCCGCCGGGAGGGCCGGAGCAAGCTCGATAGCGCGGCGCGTGGCCACACGGAAAAGCTATTTATTGCGGTATACAACGGCATGAAGTTCCTTTTCTCATTCTTCATCTTCAGCCTGATAAAGCAAAAAACCGGCCACACTCGAGCCCGTGTGTCCGCTACACGGGCCCAGCCAATTCACTGCATTATTAAGCGATTATACGTATAACCACCTGGGTGAAAAGCAATATTTATGCTAACGCATGGCGGGAAGGAAAAGCGGCGACACCGTCAAATTTATGACACAAAATGACTCACTGACGGCGCGGCAACAGGACAACGCGGAAAGTCAGCGCGCGAACCGGCCCAGGTAATCGCGGAAGGAGTCTTTCAGTTCGGGATGCTTGAGCGCATATTCGACCGTGGCCTGCAGATAGCCGAGCTTGCTGCCGCAGTCATAGCGCCGCCCCTGGAATTCATAGCCCAGCACCTTTTCCTCGCTGAGCAGCCCGGCGATGGCGTCGGTGAGCTGCAGCTCACCACCCTTGCCGACTTCGAGATTCTCGAGGAAATGGAAAATGCGCGGCGTCAGAATATAGCGCCCCACCACACCTAGCGTCGACGGCGCCTTGTCCGGCGCCGGCTTCTCCACGATGCTCTGCACCACCGACAGGCGATCGGCGAGCGGCGCCGGTTTGATGATGCCGTATTTATCGGTCTCCGCCTGCTCGACCTCTTCCACACCGAGCAAGCTGCAACCGTATTCGGCATAGACTTCGCACATCTGCCGCAGACAGCCGGCCTCGCCGTCATCGATGAGGTCATCGGCCAGTATCACCGCGAAGGGCTCATTGCCGACCACCGGCTGCGCGCACAGCACGGCGTGGCCGAGCCCGAGCGCCTCGGGCTGGCGGATATAGGCGCAGGAGACGCCCTTGGGCAGCACGTCCTGCACCAGCTTGAGCAGATCCTGCTTGTCGCGCGCCTTGAGCTCGGCCTCGAGCTCGTAGTTCTTGTCGAAATGGTCCTCGATCGAGCGCTTGGTGCTGCTGGTGACGAAAATCAGCTGGCTGATGCCGGCCGCTATCGCCTCCTCGGCCGCGTACTGGATCAGCGGCTTGTCGACGATCGGCAGCATTTCCTTGGGATTGGCCTTGGTCGCGGGCAGGAAGCGCGTGCCCATGCCGGCCACGGGGAAGACGGCCTTGCTGATGGATCGGCTCATGCCTTCTTCACCCGCTCGAAGGCAACGACGTTGTCGGCAACCGTCTGCTTGTGCATGGCTAGATCGGGCACGAGCCGCTCGATCAGGCGCAGGATCTCCGCTTCGTTATAGGTTTCGGTCGCTTCTTCCATCATGCGCATGTCCCTGTTCAAGGCGTCCCAGTCCATATTGCAGAAATGCGCCAGCAGAATCTTGTCATGGCCGGTGCGCACCTGCTCTTCGTTATCATAGAACAATTCCTCGTACAGTTTCTCGCCCGGACGCAGGCCGGTATAGACGATCTGCACGTCCTGGCGCGGGCGCTTCCCGGACAGCCGGATCATCTGCTCGGCCAGATAGGCGATGCTGACCGGCTCGCCCATGTCGAGCACGAAGATCTCGCCGCCCTCGCCCATCGCCGCCGCCTGCAGGATGAGCTGCGAAGCCTCGGGGATGGTCATGAAATAACGCATCATATCGGGGTGCGTCACCGTCACCGGGCCGCCACGGACGATCTGCTCACGGAAAATCGGCACCACACTGCCCGCCGAACCCAGCACATTGCCGAACCGCACGGTGATGAAGCGCGTATCCGAGCGCCGGCTGAGCGCCTGGCAGTAGATCTCGGCCACGCGTTTGCTCGCGCCCATGACGTTGGTCGGCTTCACCGCCTTATCGGTGGAGATCATGACGAAAGCGTTACAGCCGTAGCGGTCTGCGGCCTGCGCCATCAGGCGAGTACCGAGGATGTTGTTGCGCGCGGCCTCGCGCACATTGCTCTCCAGCATCGGCACATGCTTGTAGGCGGCGGCATGGAACACGATGCCCGGCCTGAACTTGTCGAAAGCGCAAAACACCGAGGCGCGATCACGGATATCGCCGAGGAAGGCATGCACCACCAGCTCCGGATGGCGTTCGCGCAGTTCGCCTTCTATGTGAAAGAGGTTGTATTCATTGCTCTCGAACAGCACCAGCGCGGCGGGCTTGAGCCGCCCGATCTGGCGGCACAGCTCTGAACCGATCGAACCGCCGGCGCCGCTCACCAGCACGGTCTTGCCCATGAGGCCGGTGCCGATGCGGCGCCAGTCGAGGATCACCGGATCGCGCCCGAGCAGATCCTCGATATTGACCTCGCGCAGCTCGGAGACCGTGGGTTCACCAGTCAGGTCATGGAAACGCGGCAGGGTGCGAAACGGCACGTCCGAGCGCTCGCAGATCTCGACGATACGGCGCATCTCGGCATTGCTCGCCGACGGCATGGCGATGATGGCCAGATCGGCCTTGAGCTGGCTGACCGCCTGCGGCAGCTGATCGATGGCGCCGAAGACCAGCACGCCATGCACCTTGGAACCGGCCAGCGCCCGCTGATCGTCGAGAAAGCCGACCGGCTGGTAGATCGAATCGCGGTGCATGTCGCGCGCCAGCATCTCGCCGGCGCGGCCGGCGCCGAGGATGAGCACCCGTTTGCTCTCGCCCTGATGCAAACGACCGAGGACATGTTCATGCCAGAGACGGTAGGCCAGACGCGGCCCGCCCAGCAACAGGATCAGACACACCGGGTAGGCGGCGAGCACGGTGCGCGGCACACCCTCCAGGCGGTTGAACAGGAACAGCAGCAGCGCGATGGTCAGCGCACCGAGCACCGCGGCGCGGATGATGCTCCACAGATCGCGGATGCTGGCGAAGCGCCACAAGCCGCGCGACAGACCGAAGTACCACAGCACCGCCGCCTGCCCGAGCAGCACGATCGGCAGGGAAGCCCAGAAGGAGCGCCACCCCATCGACGGGATGCCGAAGTCGAAACGTGCGAGGTAAACCAGAAGCCAAGCCGCGGCAACGACCGCGATATCATGTACGACGATGGCGACACGACGGCTGATGACCAATATTATCTCTCCTGATCAGACTGATCTGGACATTCGCGCCATCGGGCGGGAAACCCCGCCTGCATCGCCAGCAGCGCCCGGCTGCGTGTGCGCCGCCTGTCCATATTAATTTCGTTCGGTGAGCGAACAATTCGTATCATTACAGACGTTCGCTCCCTGTCCGCGGTTCCGTCCTGTATGCCGGTATGCTGGCGCTTTTAGTTTTCTGCTGCCGGCGGCTTGTTTCCCGCCACTGGCGGTCTGTCTCCTGCCGCCGACGCTTCGATGACGCCACTCACATCGGGAAGCCCATTCACCGCGATTTATGCGTGCCCGGTCCGGCTATACCGGTAGCTTTACTTTCATTAGCAAAGATCCTGCCATATTCAGGAATGCGTCGCCGCGGAGACCCGGCGTTCACGCATGCGCACCGCCAGCACCACCAGCGCATACAGCGTCAGCATGGCGGCAATGATCGTCCACTGTATGGCGGGCGCAAGACGTACCGCCAGCAGCGCCGCCAGGCTGCACAGCGCCATCAGCACGTACGACCACAGCGTGGTGCGGCGATGACTCCAGCCCGCCTGCACCAGGCGCTGATA
Organism: uncultured Chromatiales bacterium; assembly: GCA_964388175.1. Classification (GTDB taxonomy): domain Bacteria; phylum Pseudomonadota; class Gammaproteobacteria; order SZUA-140; family SZUA-140; genus JAITWN01. The sequence continues at coordinate 31,159 of CAYLYS010000028.1, forward strand.
ATAATGGCTGCGATGCGCTTCCCAGATCCGCTTGCCCTGGGCGGTGCGCCGGATCAGCGTCAACGTCGAATCGACGATGAACGGAGAAAACACCAGCGCCGCGATCCACAGCGGAAACAGCCCGCGTCCGTCGCCCCACAGCGACAGTGCCGCCGCCAGCAGGCCGAGCGTGGACGAGCCGGTATCGCCCATGAAAATCCGCGCCGGGGGGAAATTCCACACCAGAAAACCGCCTGCGGCTGCCGCCACCACCCAGCACAGCGCCGCAAACAGGGCGTCGCCACCGAGATACGCCAATACCCCGAGCGTACCGAAGCCGAACACGGCCATGCCGCCGGCGAAGCCGTCCATGCCATCCATGAAATTATAGAGATTGCTCATCCAGACGATGAACAGCAGCCCCGCCAGCCAGGCCCAGCCGGAATGCAACGCCAACTCTCCGCCCGGCCAATCGATAGCGTTTGGACTCAGTCCACCTGCGAGCAGCAGCGAGGCGGCAAAGGCCTGCGCCAGCAGGCGCGTCCGTGCCGGCAGCGGCGTCCGGTCATCGATGAACGACACCAGGCCGACGATCAGCGTCGCGGCAGCGATCCACACCAGCTCCGCTGACACCCCAACCAGCAGCGCCAGCGCCAGTATGCCCAGCCCACCACCCAGACAGATCGCCAGCCCGCCTGTGCGCGGCGTCGGCGTGCTGTGCAAAGAACGCTCATTAGGACGATCCATGATCTGGAGGCGGCCGCTGGCGCGGCTCAAGGCGAAGGCGGCAGCCATCGCAGCAGCGAAGCTGGAAAATACCGCAGCGGCCAATGATGCGTTCATGAGCGCAGGCTCTTGTTCTTTTTATGGCGACAATAGGACGGTGGCGGGAGGAATCCAGCGACCGTCAGGCGGGATTTTGCCAGAAAATGGGGGTTTTT
>CAYLYS010000029.1:0-11916 GCA_964388175.1 uncultured Chromatiales bacterium
CTCGGAAATACGCTTGAATATCTCCGGCGCCTTCAGTTCCTCCAGCGACAGGATGGTGGAAGGAATGGTACGGAAGACGCCGCCGACGCCGCGGTTGTGATTGAAGACGTTGACACGAAAGCGGGCGAGACCGGGGATCTCGAAAGAGAAGTCGGTTTCCAGGAACTCCTCGAAATCCTTGCGCTGCTTGTCGCTCATGATGTCGTAGAGCATGGTCTGCACGGTCTTGTTGTCGAGCGGCGGCACATTGATGCGGCGCACGTCGCCATCGACGCGAATCATGGGCGGCAGATCCGCCGACAGGTGCAAGTCCGAAGCCTTGTTCTTGGCACTGAACGCGAGCAGTTCCGCGATGTCCATCTACTTCTCCTCAGGGGTCTTGTGGCACACTGACGCAGGCACCTAAAGACATGTTCGTGCAAAAGGAATCCCAGACAACTAGCGGCCGCCCAACCTGCATCTTGAGTGGGCGGGGCGGCGAAATATCGCGATGAGCGGCCCCGCCGACGCGCTTGCCGCGATGAAGGCGCGCATGGCGTGCGCCGAACGGCACGGCGACCGCCCCGCCGGCTCGGTCGGGCTGCTCGCCGTCAGCAAAGGCTTTCCGCCCCAGGCCATACGCGCGATGGCAAACGCCGGCCAGCGGCGCTTCGGGGAAAGCTATCTCACCGAGGCGCTGCCCAAGATGACGGTGCTGGCCGACCTCGGCCTGGAATGGCATTTCATCGGCCCCTTGCAGTCCAACAAGACCCGCGCCATCGCCGAGCACTTCGACTGGGTGCACAGCATCGATCGCCTGAAAACGGCACAGCGGCTGAACGACCAGCGCCCGCCCGGGCTCCCGCCGCTGCAGGCATGCATACAGGTTAATATCAGCGGTGAAACGCAGAAATCGGGCGTGCCGCCGGCGGAGGCATCGGCGCTGATCCGAGCGGTGGCGGCACTGCCCCACCTGCAGCTGCGCGGCCTGATGGCCATCCCCGCAGCAAACCCCGACCCCGCACGCCGGCGCGCCTCGTTCCGCCACCTGCATGATCTCTATCGGTCGCATGCGACGACGCATGGGCTGGACACGCTGTCCATGGGCATGAGCGACGATCTGGAGGACGCCATTGCCGATGGAGCGACCCTGCTGCGCATCGGCAGTGCATTGTTCGGTGAACGGCCGCCATAGCGATCGCCGCAGAATTCAGCGCCGGATTGGGGTAGACTTACGGCGTTTCGGCCAGGGTCCAATCAGACGGAATGTGGCAAGCGAGCGCTTCATGAATACTCCTTCCATCGCTTTCATCGGCGGCGGCAACATGGCCCGCAGCCTGATCGGCGGACTGATCGCGGACGGCTACGCAGCACAGCGAATCGTCGTCTCCGAGCCGTCCGAAGCGCAGCGCACCCTGCTGCGCGAACACTTCGGCGTGCGCGCACTGGCCTCCAACCGTGATGCGCTGCAACAGGCCGACGTGCTGGTGATCGCGGTCAAACCACAGATCGTCGAGGCCGTCGCGCGCGAAATCGCCGACGATATTCGCGGCAGCGGCAAACTGATCATTTCCATTGCCGCCGGCATCCGCACCGATGCGCTGACGGCATGGCTCGGCGACGGCACCGCGCTCGTGCGCGCCATGCCGAATACTCCGGCGCTGGTGCAGAGCGGCGCCACCGTCCTTTATGCCACCCCCTGGACGGACACCGCACAGCGCGAAACGGCGGAGTCCATCCTGCGCGCCGTGGGATTGACGCAGTGGATCGCCGATGAAGCGCTGATGGATGCGGTTACCGCGCTCTCCGGCAGCGGCCCGGCTTACTTCTTCCTGGTCATGGAAGCCATGGAAGCGGGAGCGCGCCAACTCGGGCTGCCGCCCCAAACCGCGCGCCTGCTCACCGTGCAGACCGCTTTCGGCGCCGCCAAGATGGCGCTGGAAAGCGCTGACACCAGCCCGGGCGAACTGCGCACCCAGGTCACTTCTCCCGGCGGCACGACCGAACGCGCGCTGCAGGTGCTCAACGACGGCGGTCTGACCGAGCTGTTCGAGCGAGCGCTCACCGCCGCCCGGGAGCGCTCGCTCGAACTGTCCAACCTACTCGGGAAAAATTAAGCATGCTGGATAATCCCTATCTGTCGAGCGCCGCCATCTACATGCTGGAGACGGTGTTCACACTCTATATTCTGATGGTACTGCTGCGTTTCCTGCTGCAGCTCGTCCGCGCCGATTTCTACAATCCGATCTGCCAGTTCCTGGTCAGGGCGACGAATCCGCCGCTCAAGCCGCTGCGCCGCATCATTCCCGGGCTGAAGGGAATCGACGTTGCCTCCGTGGTCCTGCTGATGCTGCTGCAGATGCTGGCGCTGTGGCTGATGCATCTTGCGGGCGGGCGGGCCATCGCCCTCCCCAGTTTGTTCCTGTTCGCCCTGAGCGAACTGCTGCTGCTGACGCTGAACGTTTTTCTGATCACCATTCTGGTCCAGGTCATCATGAGCTGGGTCAATCCCCAGGCACACAACCCCGTGCTTGCCATCCTCTACAGCCTCAACGAGCCCCTGCTCCGCCCCGCCCGCCGCATGCTGCCCAATGCTTCGGGCATCGATTTCTCACCGCTGCTGATACTGGTGCTGATCCAGCTGAGCAAGATCCTGCTCGTCGCACCGCTGCGGGACGCAGCGCTCGCGCTGACCTGAACTCCGCGCCGGGCGTAAAAAAATAAACAATCCATACATGTAGTTAACAGCCTCTCGCCGGTATACTCCAGGCATTACCGACCTTCATCCGTGCTGTTTCCGGCGGCGGCATCATCACCATCCGCCGCCGCACACACCCCGCCTCTGCACCGCGATCGCCCGCCCAAACTCGGGATAACGGCACTTGATCACATGAAAAGCTCATAGAAATCGGCAACATTCCGATAAACCAGGGTAACGTAAAATAACAGTAGGCCCGCCCAACCCATGCCCAGCAAAGCTTTGGAGTTAAAAGAAGCTCCGGAACAGGATCGCTTCAGAGATCAGATGCAGGCATTCGCCGATTGGAAGGCGGAGCTGAGCGAAACGATACAGGACTTCCGCGACTGGATGAGCGACAACCAGCTCGGCAGTCCGGAACTCGAGTTGCGCATCGGCGATGCGCTCAATGCGCTGGCCTCCGATCAACTCAATATCGCCTTTGTCGCCGAGTTTTCCCGCGGCAAGACCGAGCTCATCAATGCCATTTTCTTTGCTGATCTCGGCCGCCGCCTGCTGCCCTCGGACGCCGGTCGCACGACCATGTGCCCGACCGAACTGTTCTACGATCGCGAAGCGCAGGAATCCTATCTCAAGCTGCTGCCGATAGAGACGCGCCTCAGCGAGTTCAGCCTGTCCGAGCTCAAGGCCGATTCCAGCCACTGGACCAAGCTGCCGCTCGATGTATCCTCCCCCGACCAGATCGCCGCGACCTGCCAGGAAGTGGTGCGTACCAAGCAAGTGTCGGTGCAGGAAGCCGAGAGCCTGGGACTGTACACGGAAGAAAGCGCAGGAAATGCGGAAACCGGCATGAAAACCGCTGCCGGCACGGTTGAGATCCCGGTCTGGCGCCATGCCATGATCAGCTTTCCCCACCCCCTGCTCAAGCAGGGCTTGGTCGTTCTCGACACGCCGGGCCTGAACGCGCTCGGCAGCGAGCCGGAACTGACCATCAATATGCTGCCGAGCGCACAGGCGGTGCTGTTCGTACTGTCCGCGGATACCGGCGTGACGCGCAGCGATCTGGACATGTGGCAGAATTACATCACCGCCTTCCGCAACAAGCAGCAGAAGGGGCTGGTCGCCGTCCTCAACAAGATCGATACGCTATGGGACGAGATGAAGCGCCAGGAAGAAATCGACGCCACCATTCGCGAGCAGTGCCGCAGCAGCGCGCGTCTGCTGGAAATCGATCCGGCCAATGTATTCCCGATCTCGGCGCAAAAGGCTTTGCTGGCAAAGATCCGCAACAATGCCGACCTGCTGCGGAAAAGCAATCTGGGCGCGCTGGAGTCGCTGCTGGCCGATGATATCCTGCCCCATCGCCAACAGGTCATCTGGGACAACATCATTGCCATGCTCGAGCGGTCGATCGAGGAAATCAATCTTCCGCTGTCTTCCCAGTTCGAGAACATCGCCACCCAGCTCCACGAACTGGAAGCGATACGCGACAACAACGAGGACGTCGTCCAGCAACTGCTGGTCAAGGCCAAGGACAAGAAGAACGCTTACTACGACAGCGTCAAAACCTTCCAGCTGAGCCGCAAGAAGCTCGCCCTGCAGGCGAAGAACATGTTCAGCACGATCGATATCACCGTCATCGACAAGATCATCGACCGTACCCGCAAGGACATGGCCGGCAGCTGGACCACAGCCGGCATGAAAGGCGGTATTTCAGTCTTCTTCGACAATATGCGCGACGCCATGCAGATCGCCACCCGCCAGTCGGAAGAGACCTTCAAGCTGGTGCAGGCGATCTACAAGCGCTTTCACGAGAGCTACGGCCTGCGCGTGTCGCCGCCGCGCATGTTCCCGTCGAAGAAGTTCACCGAGGAGCTGGACCTGCTCTATCTAAAGGCGGAGGAATTCCGCAACAGCCCCAGCACGACGATGACCGAGCAGAGTTTCGTGGTAAAGAAATTCTTCATCTCGCTGGTCAGCCACGCCCGCGACATCTTCATTCAGGCCAACCGCGAAGCCGATGCCTGGCTCAAGGAATTGGTCAATCCCCTGGTCGGCCAGATCCAGGAAATGCGCAACAGCACCGAACGCCATATGAAGACGCTGAGCAAGATCCGGGAATCCAAGGACAATCTGGAAACCCAGATGAAGGAATTGCTGGCCAGCAAACACGCCGTCGCACAGCGGAGCGGCGAGCTGCAGCGCATCCGCGATTCGCTGCGTGGCTGCTCCCCGCCGTCGGCCTCCTGACCATCTCGACTCAAAAACCAATTACTCTTTGTTTTGAATGAGATTATCCCAGAGGCGCCGAGAGCCTGACGGCGCCTCTGCTGCTTGCATGGCATCGCCCGGATCGGCTAAACTAGCGCATCACCTGAATTATAATAGGTAAACCGAGGGAGGGTTCGTTCCATGTGGCCAGGTATTTTGGTGCCCATCATCATTTTCTTTGGTATCACCGTTTTCGTGAGCGGCTATCTCAGCGAACGCGCGATACAGAACATCGCCAGAAAGAAGTAAAATCAGGCACGCTTTCTACAAAAACCCGGCCTGCACGGCCGGGTTTTTTTTCCGGCAATCGACGCTGGACTCTCAATAGTCACGACATCCTCGCATCATGCCTCAGGGAAATCAGACAGAACCCGATCTGCGCAAGCTGCTCAAATTTCTGGTCGCATCCGCCATTTTTCTGTTCATCGGCACCGTGCACGGCGTCATTCAGGTCATCCCGCCGGTGCGCGCCTGGCTCGATTCCATCGGCAGCCCTTACGGTGGACCGGGACACATGATCGACCCGCTGGCCCATGCTCACATCAATATGGTCGGGGGCGTCATTCTGCTGTGCATGGCGGCCAGCTACTATCTGTTCACCACGATTTCCAAGCGTCCGATTTATTCCATGCGCCTGGTCGATCATTCGTTCTGGTGGACCGCGCTCGGCGTTACCGGCTTCTACTCGACCCTGATGACCTTCGGCATCATCGAGGGCAGGCTGCTGCTGCAGGGCAAAACCGACGCCATTTACGAAGTGCATCGTTATTACCGCCCCATCATTGCCACCATCTCGACCGCCATGGGTATGGGATTCTGGCTTTTCTTCGCCAATATTCTGATGACGGTAAAACGGATTTACTCAAGACAGCATGATACTTGAGTGCGGCTGTCCGTCGACCTACCCCGACTGGCACGATGAAGACATCGATCTCGGCGGCCGCTGCATCCACCGGATCCCTGTCCCCATGTTCCTGCACATGCCGATCGGTTACGACGTGCAGGTCAGGCGACAGCAGGAAAATCTGCAGCGGCTCGAACTCCAGGAATCCTGGCCGGGCCTGGCCCTGATCCGCACCGGCATGTTACGCGGCAGTATCACGCGCTTGCTCGAAAATTCCCGCTCCCCGTCACATCAGATCTCCTGGCTGCCGCACCCCTACCCGGTGCGCACCTATCTCCATCACGGCAATCTGGGCAATCTGCGGCAGGCTGTGCGCGATATGCAGGCTCAACTGCTGGATGCCGGCCGCATGCCGAAGGAATTGATGCTTGCTCACCTGAGTTGCTCGCGCTGCGCGGAAAGCCGGGGGGGAGAGAAGATCCTGCTGCTCCGGCACTGGCGAGAAAGCCGCGTGCTGCAGAAGCGGCAGGCACAGAAAGCGACGCGCACCTCCTGACAAGGCGGCGCGCGCTCTGCCGGCGGCGGCAGCCCCCAACCGCGGCGATCATTCGACCTGCAGTGGAAACTCCAGCACGGTCTCGTCGAGACTGCGGCGCATATGGACATACAGCGTTTGCGGCCCGGCATTCAGCGATACCGCCCTGCGGTAGGCGCCGATATTCCCATCCTGTATCGCTTGCTGCCAGGGGGCATCCGGGGAACTGCGCACGGAAACGATCATATCGTGCGCAGCACGGCGGTCGGAATAGCCCGCCAGGACGATGAATTCGTTCATGCCGCGGCGCAACGGCGCGGGGCGGAACTCAACAGTCACCGTGATCTCACCCCATTGCTGGGACGGCAAGCGCGCATCCTCGGCACCAGAGGTACAGGCGCTCAGCATCAGCGCCAACATGACCGCCATCAAAAGCTTCATCTAGGGGGGGCTCCCGCCGCATTTTCTTGTAGATAGTCCAGAATCTGCCGGAGCTGTTCCGGCGGCACCGGTCCCAACCTGGCGCTCAGCCGGCGCTGTTGCATACGCGATACGATCGCAGGCCATTCAGCCGCCGTATAGGTGCCCGGCCGCGGCGCCCCATGGCATCCGCCGCAATAGTAAAGGTAAGCCTTGACGGTATCACGAGGCGCATTCTCCTCCATCGCCATCATTCGGGAAGGAGAATCTTCCGCAGAACATCCCATCAGCAGCACAAGCAGGACAGCGACCGCAGCACACCGCATCATCATCGCTTGCCGGCATCGGGCGCATCGATATCGCCCTTCTCCTCTTCGCCCTGCTGCTTCTTGTCGCTGTCCAGACGACCTGCGAAACGCGATCCATAAAAATGGACCATGAAGTAGACGAATCCTCCGGCGACAGCCAGATAAAGAAGGGCGGCGCCGAATCCCCAGTTCACCCACTCGCGCTCATAACCGGGCCGGTCGCCCCAGAAGGGGAAACTCAGTCCGATCGCGATCAGCAACACGACAATGATCACGGAGAAAAACCAGATCGGCACACCGCGCTGTGATTCGGGAATACGATCGACCAGTTCCCAGTCCTCCAGGCCACGCTTGGCCAGCCTCTCCTCATCGGATGCATAACCGAAATGATCGCCGGGCGTCTGTCCCCATTCGCTCTCGACCGGATCGAGGGACGGCGGGGAAGCTGTTTTTTGCTGCTCCAGATCTTTGGGTGTGCTCATACGTTCCCCGATGCTGCCAGATGATGGACACGGAAGCTGCGGCGCTCACCGCCGGGCGCATGCAGATGAACCAGGAAGGGGTGCAGACCGGGTGTCAGATCGCCGACGATGTGCAGACCGACGTCCTGACGGCCGGCTTCGGTAAATATCACGCGGTCAGCATCCAGTTGGTATGAGCCTGCCGGTAGACCTTCCACGCTGAGCGTGAGTTCGGCAGGATGATAAAGCTTGTGCGCCACATTGATGCGGTAATCGTTGCGCGGACCGCTCTGAATCGATTCCGAGCGATAAACGGAATGATGATAGGCATCATACGTCCAGATACCCCAGGCAAACAGACTGAATCCGAAAAGCGCCAGCATCAGCGCCCACGGCGCGCGCGCCACCACCGAACCGACATTGCTGTGCCGGCGCCGTGCGGACGTCCGCTCCTCCTGGCGCTCTCCCAGTTCGAAGCGCAGCAGGCTGTTACCCGTTTTGCGCGAATCGCGGATGCTGCTGCAGGCGGTAATGCATTCGCCGCAGTTGATGCAGGCGTCATACACATCGGTACGCCGCGGATCGATGCCGATGAAGCACGAGGTCTCACAGAAATTGCAGCGCGAGCATTCGTCCGCCTGGCTGTCGTCGTACGCGATGTGCAGTGTTTCACGGGTCTTGAACGTATGCTGCCAGACGCGGTACACGCACATGAAGCGGCACCAGAAATGACGCACGAAGGCGATATCCACCAGGATGATCAGAACGAAAATCGAATAGATCCAATGCAAGGACGCCGCCAGGCGTTCGTCCTCCTGAAAGGTAACGAATTTCCACAGCACTTCCGGGGGGTAAAAATAGAACATCGGCACCAGCGCCGCCGCCATCGACACGATCAGGAACAGGGCGCCCAGGATCATCCAGTTGAACAGCTTGTTCTTGCCTGCCGAGATCTTCACTTTGCTGCCGTCGAGACTGACATCCGCGCGCTTGCCGAGCAGGCGATGCGTCATCTTGTTGGCCCACTCCGCCAGCGTGTTCTGCGGGCACGACCAGCCGCAGAAAGCCGTACCGATCATCGAATAAGTCATGACCAGCAGACTCGAGATGGCGAGCCACAGCCCGACCACGATATAGAAATCGGAAAACCAGATCTGGCGATCGAGCACGACAAACGCACCGGCGACCGGATCGATACGAAACAGGCCGGATACCGGGATGAGGATCGCGATCAGGATGGTGCCTAGCTGTACCGCACGGCGTATACCGTGGAGTCTCCGTCCTGCCCTGGCATCCGCACTGACCACAGGTATCTGCGACAGCGCTTTGGAGTAGTACATAGTAGCTGGCATGGTACCATGCCCGACATCAGTTTTCACGCCATGACCCGGCTCAGCCTGGCTCTTTCAAGCGCTTGAATTCGATAACATCTTTATCAAAGGGACTGAGCTCGGAAAGACGCGACAGATAATGCTGCATGCGGGTCTCGTCACCCGCTTCACGCGCCAGGCGCCACAGGGCACGCAGCGTATCCGCATGATCGGGACGCACCGTCAGCACCGCCTCCAGCACCTGCTCGCGGTCGATTTCCACCGCGTCGACCTGCTCCAGCGCCATCAGCATACTGTCAGCCAGCGAGAAGCCTACCCAGCGGTCCCGTGGGTTCGCTTCGAACGCAAAGCGGATCAGTCGATTCGAGCGCGCGGTATCGGCCTGCAGACCGGCCAACCAGGCGCGCAGCGCCAGATCGGCCGCGACATAGGCCCGCTCCAGGCGCTCGTAGTCGGCGGGCGTCACGCCAAGCTCGGCGGCGGCTTCTTCGGGCGAAGGTCTCTGTGCCAGCATCCAGACCAGCACCTCATCGAACGCCAATCCACTCCGGTAACGCGCCTGGGGCAGGTGGAATTCGATGCGCGGCCGCCACTCATCCTGTACCGCGCCGCCGTCATCGGCGGGCAGCCGGCCCCAATAGCGCCCCAGCCATGTCCATATCCCCTCACCGCCGCTCTGACGTTCCAGATCCGCCGCAGAGCGCATCAGAATGCGCTGCAGGCGTAATGACGGTTCGAGCTCGCCCATGCCGCCGACCAATGCCACCCGGAACCCGTCCATGAACATGCGGGCGTCCGGGAAAACGCGCCCGAAGCTGCGCAGTATCAATTGCAGCGCTTCGGGATCGAACTGGTTCAATGCCAGCCACTGCACGAACAAGCCCTGGGGTGCGAGCCGAGCGCGGGCGCGCTCGAACTGCTGCACCGACAGCAGCGCACTGCGTCCGACCAGATCGGGGTGGAAAACATCGCCGATGATTACGTCGTACCGTGCGCTGCTGGTGCGCAGAAAACGACGCGCATCGTCCTGCACGATTGCCATCTGCTCGGCGACCGCGCCGTTGACCGGCGCAAACCACTCGCGGGTGGCGTGAATCGAGCCGGCCGACAGCTCGACCGCGGTGCGCGCCAGACCGGTATACGGCAGCGAACCGGCAGCAGAGATCCCTGTTCCCAATCCCAGAAACAGCACCGACGAAGGCTGCGGATGCAGCAGCAAGGGCAATCTCGCCTGATTCATCTGCAATTCGACCGCCGCCTGCTCGGTGGATGCGTCCATGCGCTGCAGATCGCTGAGCAGCAAACGCTGACCGTCGTCCAGTTCGACCACGTGCGTGATCGCCATGGCGTCCTCGTAGCGATAAAGATCGCGGCTGATGGCCTGCGTCGACGGCAGCAGCCGCTTCGCTTCCGGAAATTCCGCCAGCGGCCAGGCCAGCCCCAGCAGCAGCGGCAGCGCCCACCACATCCGCGCCGAGGACGCCCAGCGCATGCCTGCGGCGAACAGGAGCAAGCTGGCGACGATGATCGTCAACGGTGTACCGATGGCAGGAATCAGGATGAAACCCGCCAGCAAAGCACCACCGGCGGCGCCCAATGAATTGACGCCGTACAACAGTGGTCCCTGCGTGCCTTCCTTGCCGTAGCGCGCGGCCAGCAGCGGCAGCCAGGCACCGAGCGCCAGCGTGGCCGGCAGCGTCACTAGCGCAAGGAGGATTCCCTCCGCGCCCAATGCGGCGATCAGAGAAGAAAAATCCTGTCCTTGCGTCCACCTCGACAGCCACGGCAAAACCCATAGACTCAACAAGCCGGCCGCGCCCACCAGCAGCGGCAGCAGCGACAGCCAGCGCTCGCGCTTTGCATGACGGGCAAGCAGGCTGCCGACACCGATGCCGAGCAGGTAAATGGCGAGAATCACCGCCATCACGTATTCCGTGCGCAGCAACACCATGCCGTACAGGCGGGTCCAGCCGACTTCGAGCATGATCGACGCCGCGCCGATCATGCCATAGGCAAGCAGCACCGAAGCAGGCGGGCGAAACGTGGCCTGGTACTGCTCTCCCCTGGCACCCACGCGGTCATGACGGAGCGCCAGCGCCGCGGCGACGGCGGCGACGGTCAATCCGATCAGCGCGACGATCTCCACCGCGATGATCCATCCGAATGCCGGCAGGAGCCACAGCGGCAGCAAGGCACCGAGCGCCGCACCGCAGGCATTGAGACCGTAAAGACGGCCGAGCGCATGATCACCCGCGTCGATTGCGCGGAGAATCAGGGGAAAGCCGGCGCCCATGGCAATGGCCGGCAACAGGATCAGGAACAGCAGCGCTCCAGCCTGCAGCAAATGCCAGGCGCCGAGGGAAACACCGGGGGCAATGGACGTCAAGGCATGCTCGGCATATCCCAGCAGTGAGGGCAGGACGAGCGCGTAACAGGCAATCGCGCCCTCCAGCAGCGCAAAGACCAGCAGCGGACGGCGGCAGATATGCAGCACGCGCAGAGCGATCAGGCTGCCCAGTCCGAGCCCCGCCATGAACGCGGCGATCGTGACCACGACGCCAAAGATACTGACGCCGAACTGGAGTGAAAGCATGCGCGCCCACAACACCTCGAACGCCAGACTGGTCGCGCCGGAACAGGTATAGAGGATGAGCAGCAGGCGATGCCGCGAGCTTGCGTGCATCGTCAGATCATGCCCGGAATGAAAACAGAAATGAAAACATCACAGCGGCTCTGCTGTGGCCCGATCCGGGCCGCAGCAAGGCGTGCGGCACAGAATGAATGGCGTTCAGAACGGGAAGAACCACACGATGCCCACGACCGCATGTGCGATCGCAAGCGTAACGCTGAGACCGGCGAATATGGTGTGGGCGACGAACACCCGCTTGCCATAGATGGCCATATTGACGCCGAGCACGGCCGTCGTCAGCAGCAGCACGAGCAGCAACACGCCCATGCCGAACATGATGAGATGCTTGCGCTCTTCGGAAATCTTCCGGCTGTCGGACAGTTCGCGCTGCTGCTCGGTGAATGCCTGCATGACCTGCACATCCGACGACGGCGCTTCAC
>CAYLYS010000029.1:12016-26598 GCA_964388175.1 uncultured Chromatiales bacterium
GGCGCTTCACCGGCCAGTACGGTGCGCGCTCCCGCGGAGAACAGCGGCAAGACCATCAAAAGCGCGAGCAGGAGAACACCCATTCGCACCGGGAAAACGACCGCTCTCATGACCATCCGACGACCCTACTGCTGCTCCGTTTCCCGCTCACGCTGCCGCTCCTCTTCCTTGCGGACACGCAGCACCCACCAGTACAGCACAGCCATCAGAATGAAGGGGATCAGCAGGATGAGCAGCAGGAAAACAAAAATGTACCATATCGTATCGATGGTCACGTGCATGTAGCGGTAACTATCGAGCGCAAACGCCGGAGCGGAAAAAACCATCGCCAGCATGATCGCGTACCAGCGTTGCAACAATTTCATGAGCGTCATCCGAGTCACTGTTCCGTTTCCAGGTCGGCAGCGGTCCGAAAACCGAAGAAATCCGATGCGTAATGAGGCCAGGAGTAATTGCGATGATAGTTCGCTGTCGAGAAAGGGTCACTCTTCCATGAGCCGCCGCGCAGAACCTTGTAGCTGCCGTCCACCGGCACCAGATCAACCACCTTCATCGCCTCGTCGAGCGGTGTGCTGGCAACGGCGACATGGCCCTGAAACTGTTCGGCCGATGCGGTGCTGCCGGGATAGGGCCTGAAATTGTCAAACACCCATTCGCTCACGTTGCCAGCCATATCCATCACCCCATAATGACTCGCTCCTTCCGTATAGTGAGTCACCTCGGTGGTCGCACCGACCGTATAGTATGTATTGAGGCGGGCCACTTCCATATGCCCCCCCCACGGCCAACGGTCGCCATCCGTTCCTCTCGCCGCCTTTTCCCATTCCGCCTCCGTGGGCAGGCGTTTACCGGCCCATTGCGCATAAGCGCTGGCGTCATGCCAGGACACCATGGTCACCGGATGCTGCTCCAGACCGGCGCGGAACTTGCCGCCCTGCCAATGCAACGGCGGCCGGTGGCCGGTGGCCGCGACGAAACGGGCATACTGCGCATTGGTCACCGGATACTTGTCGATACGGTATGCCGGCAGAGAACGCTTGTGTTCGGGACGATCCTGCTCCGCACTGCGCGGCCGATCGGTTCCCATCAGAAACTCGCCGGCAGGAATCTCGACCATCGTGTCGAGCTCAGCCCACTGCGCCGACGTCAGCAGCGCTTCAGCCTCCTCCATGGTATAGGCGGTGGCGATCGTCTCCCCCGCCTCATGGCGCCGATGACGTGCAATGTCTTCTCCCGCAGCACGTATGCGATTGCGTACTTCCGAAACATCGTAGCTCGCCTTGGAGCGCATCTCCTCCATGCGGCTGGCGCCCAGCTGCACGATATGCAGACTGCCGCCCACCATTACCAGCGAGATGCAGGTGATGATCGTCGCACTCAGATATTGCTTGCGACGGCGGCGTGTTTTCTCATCACTGTTCGGTCGAATTGCTTGTGACAAGATTATCCGTCCCGGCCACCGGCCTTGCTGGAATCATCCTTGGTCTTGCTTTGATAGACCATGTCCTTGGGTAAACGGCCATAGGTGCGTTTGATGATGATTTCACCAATGACGCCACCAAACGCAGCGGCTTCCACGGCCAGGATCACGAACATGATCCAGTACGGAATGATCATCAGCTCCGCGCCGAGCGGCACGTCTTCGAAATAGACGAAATTGAGGTAATTGATACAGCGCACGATCAAAGGCGGGAAATAGCACAGCCATTTGCCGCCCAGACCGAAAATCATCGCCACGACGATGCCCGCGATCAGCGGGACGATGAAGACGTCGACCATCCACATCGGGTTGAACGTGTTGAGCCCCCACCAGAGCTCGATATCGACGCCGACCAAGCGATCGCCGGCATAATTCACCAGACAGCCAGCCACCAGGGCAATGAATCCGCTGATATTACGCTTGGTCTGCTTCCTCATTGGCAGTCTTCTCCGGTCAGCTTGCGGCAGTGCGCGAGCCGGGTCTCTTCCAGATACCAGTCTTTCACTTTGAGGCTGGCCATGTAGGTCGCCAGAATTCGCCGCTCCGACTCCGGCAAGTGAGCGAAGGAAGGCATCTGATACTCTTGCTTCAAACGTGAGGGAACGATCTGCTGAGGATTCTCCGCCGAGAAATACTCATAAAACCATTGCTCGCTGCGCAGGGAGCCTATGCCGTCGAGAGCGGGAGCAGGAACAGAACGCATGATATCACGCACCGTCCACAAGGTATGACAGCTCTTGCAGTTGTTGCGCTTGTAGATTTCGGATGCGCTGCGAACGAGATCAGGGGCGGCATCCGTATAGAACGGAATCTCCCTGTCCTCCTCGACACTCTGTTGCTGTTTGAGGAAATTCCATACCATGGCGCTCAGCACGAGTACCACTATGATGGATAAAATCCACTTCTCACCGATCCTCATGCCTGTCCGCATGCTGTGCTGCTTTCTCCCGCAGAATCTCTTCGCGACGCTCGATCTGTCGCTTGATCACCTCGCGGCTCTTGGCATACTCCTCGGGCGACATCTTGTCCTTGTCGTTTTCGTCGAAAACGAGGTATTTGATGTCTTCATCGAACTGCTCATTGTGCTGAGCCCAGCGGATACCGAATATGGCGGCAATGATGATACAGCCGCCCGCTACCAACCAAATGTATATGGTCCATCCATCAGGCAATGATTGCATGAAATTCATAACAGCCTCCTCCTAGATAAGTCGGCCATACAACAATTGTAATGCACCAAATCCAACCGCAACAATCAAGCCGGCGACTATCCAGAGAAACAGAATTTTTTCTCCGAACTTCAGATTGGCGCCGGATTGCGAGGCTCTAAAAAAGCGATAGACGATGGCAGCGAACAAAATAACGCCTGCCAGCATGAAAAAGAATATGGCCACGCTATATTCATGCCCGTGCATCCCTTCGATGGTCCAATAGGACGAAGGCGCGCTGTCTCCACTCTGCATCCGCAACAGCGGAAACGATAGAGTCTGCAGCAGCTTTTCCAGAGATCCTTCTACCATGTGGCTCGCCTTATCATCGCATGAGGAAGCGGAACGTGTGCGGGTGTTTACACCCAACTGCACAAAAAACAATGCCGCTCTTGTGGAGCGGCATTGATAATCGTCTGACTCAAAAGTACCGCAGGCTTCTACGGAACCGCCGTACCGGAAAGAGTCATGTATGTCGTCTTATTCGCCATCCCTGATCTGCGGCTTCCCCTTGTCGTACTTGTCGACGAAGAAGCTGTAGATGAAGGGCGCAATGAACACGATGATGATGGGAATCATCAATGCCAAAGGCGGATTATCGATATCAATCATGATCAGGCTACCTCCTGCAATATGAAATCGGTGTTAATGATGATGAGTCGGTTGCCATTTGTAATTCGGCAAACGCTTCACCGCAATCAACACTGCCAGACAGAAATAGGCAACATAGAAAATGTCGATCGTATAACCCTTATCCCACCATGGCTGTTTGCGCTCGCGCGTGCCATCAGCCTTCCAGTTGCCTTCGAAGTTGGCCAGTCGCACATGGTCGCCAATGATCGAGTACTCATCAAGTCCGATCGTCGATGAAGCGTTCTTCAATTCGATGATCTGCCCCTTGATCAAGCGCAACTCGTCCATCGTCAGAGGATGACGCTCCTGGTGAGCGCGCCACTCGGAGCCGCGCTCGCGAACCGTCTGCACGATCTTGGCCATCGCCGCGGCATCGCCCTCATTTGCCTTGATCGCCTGAATTTCAGGCGTATCCATCAGCGCCACGTACTCGACGTAAATCGCGGCGGTCGGGCGACTCCCCCACAGCGGGAAAGTCATCAGGAAGGCGCTGACGATAGTCAGACAGAGCAGCCAGACCACCGGTCGCGGCAGACGATTGTTGTCTTCGGTGATACCGCCGAGACCTTCGGCCTCCCACAGGCGCCGTGCTTTTTCGTTCTGCTCCTCGTCAGAGAGACTGAAGAGCGGATTATCAAATCTCCAAGCCATGTCGTCTTCTCCCCTCTCTCTTATTTCAGACTCAAGACAAAGTCGATGATATAGCGCGCATCACTGCGGGGAGCAGGATCAGGCACTTCCGGCGGATAGATCCGCTTGCCCGATGCATATTCGGTGTACTCCTTGCGCCACTGACGATAATCGATCTTGTTGCCCTGAGCATCGACCTCGCCCCAGAGATAATCGTAGCGCGGCATGATGGAATGCGGCTGCACGAGTCTGGGGTTGAAGAAATGCATGGTCATCCATTCACGCGAAGAGTTTCTGGATCCGACATGCAGCAGATCCGGCGCCTTGCGGTCGGAACCGAATGCGGTCGGCGATTCGCTGTTGAAATCGCCGAGCACCGGCGGCGCACCGAAAGCCTGCCAGTCCTGCGTCTGCTCGGGCAGCAGCGTATGGCACCACCAGCAACCTTCACGCACGAACATGATCTTGCCCGAGCCGACGAAGTGGATATCCTGATCCGATACGGCATTGACGATCATGTCAGGCGTCCAACCGCGCGTAACCGTGGCATTTTCAATGTAATGCGTCGGCTTGCCATCCCAGCGCCCTTCGCTGACCACGAAGACGGCGCCCTTGTTCTGGTCGGCCTCAGCGATCCGCCCCTGCTGCACGCTCAGATCTTCGACACCCTTGCCCATGATGCGCGGATGGCGAATGGCGCTGGTAAACGGCACACCAGCATCGTAGACGTAGGCGTAGGTTTCGCCCATGTCAGCCCCGGTCTTCGGATCCTTCTTCAGAACGACGGTCAAGGGTTTGTTGTTACCCTGCAGAAAAGGATCCTCGACCGAAAAGCCACCGATACGACCGTACATCAAGCCCTTTCTCAAGCCGACTTCGGTCGACGCCACTTCGACGATATCCAGGGCCGGCATGTACAGGGTGATCATCATCGACCCACCGAGCGCGATGCCGAACAACCGGGCTCCTATCTTATATTCGCGGAATGCCACGTCTGAGTCCTCCCCTCAATTTTTAATACTTGTGCGGACTTATCGTATCGATCAACGCTCGTAGGCGATCTCGTGCGGCAGACGTCCTGCCGGAATCACGGTGCCTTCACGCGCTGTCATCCACATGTTGTAGAGCCAGACGAGATTCCCGGTAAAGACCATGGTGCCTCCGATCCAACGAGCGATCATGTAGGGATGCTCGGCGATCACCACGTCGATGTAGGGAACTTCATAGATCTTTCCGGCGCCCTGGATCAGACCGGCGATGGTCATCGAAATCCAGTAGATCGTGAAGCCGATCAGCAGGAACCAGAAGTGGAAATTGGCAAGCGCCAGCGAATAAAGCTTACGACGCAGGATCGTCTGCAGACCGTAGTAGACCGCCGCCGCCTCCAGGAACGTCGAGAAGCCGAGCAGTGCAAGATGGGCGTGCGCCACGATCCAGCCGGTACCATGGATGTACCAGTTGATGGCACGCGTCTGCTGGAAGCCGCCCTGCATATTGAGCGGAATCGCCATCAGCACACCGGTGATGGTGAACTTGATCTCGACGTTATCGACGAAGAAGCGCCATTTGCCCGTCATCGTCAACAGCAGGTTCGAAACGAACGCGATGGCCGGAACCAGAATCAGCACGCCTTCCACGGATGCGAAGGACTTGAGCCATTCCGGCAGCGGTGCAGACATCAGATGATGTGCGGCAGGCGTCGAATAGAACACCACCACGGACCAGAAATGCAGGTGACCGATGCGATGCGAGTACAGCGGATTACCCGTGATCTTCGGCACCGTGTAGTAGGCGATCGCCGCGGCCACCGGGGTGATCCACAGCCCCAGCACGTTGTGGGCGAACCACCAGGTCAGATAGGCTTCGGTCAGACCGGTCAACTGGAAATATTCCGGCAGATTGCCGACCAGCAGCACAATGAAAACCATGAAAGTGGCGCTGGCGAAGAACCAGTTGGTGGTGTAGATGCCCTGGGTGCGGCGCTTGATGATCGTCATCCACACGTTGATACCGAGCGGGACTATCACCAGGAACAGGATGTAGAGGTCGATGAACCAGGGGAAGTCGGAATACTCACGGCCGGAACTCATACCGGCCCACAACAGGGTGAGACCGAGCGACAGACCACCGTTCCACAGGAAACAGTTCCAGACGCCCAGCTTTTCCGACCACAGGCGGGTGTTACCCAGCGCCGGGGTGATGTACATCATCGCCATCGCGAAGGCCATCGAGATCCAGCCGAAAATGACGGCCATCACGTGAACCTGACGCATATGTCCGAAGGAAAACAGCTCCGAACCGGTCACGAAATCCGGGAAGGCCAGCTTGGCCGCATTGAAGGAACCCAGCCCCGTCCCGATGACGAACCAGAGGATAGAAGAGATGCCGAAATAGACCGCCGCTGTACCTGGCGGGATCTCTTCGTTTTTGGCAAACATGTACTTGAACATCGGACCTTACCTCCCCCTTAAAACACTATTTTCGTGTGCCTATCAGCATTCCGTTGAATATGGGTGCTGCCAGGGTGCTGCCAGCGAGGAGTGATCAGGAGTGATCACCCGGCATCAGCAGATACCATGCGAACCACATGCTTGAGAATGCGAGCAATATACAACTGATTGCTGCGATACTTGCCAACATTGTCCTGTCTCCCGGATCGATACTGTAAATTTGGTACGGAAAGCGCGCCTGGTTCAGACTGGATCAGTTGGCTGCACGCTGCTCGAGCTGGCCGTGACGCTTCAGCGCGATCATCACGATGACGGTGAACGCGACACCGAAGACGATCATGCACCAGTTCACGAATCCCTGGAAAGTAACGACATTGTAGGCATCGACGCCCATGCCGCCCCAGTTCTCGAAACTGCCTCGGCCCAGGGCGCTCATCAGCGCCGCGCCGAACACGCTGCCATTACCCATACCGGTCACACCGCCACCGATCAGGGCTACCCAGAAGGTCTTGCCAAAGCTTAGTTTATTCATCTAACCCCTCCGCTGGAGTGAATCCGGGATCTTGGCACCATTCTTATACTTATAAGAGACGCTGTGCCATTTCAGCTGCCCGCCCGAGTGATGTGACAGGACAACCTTACTAATAGTATGGCTGGCAGATGCTTGCATAATGCCCCCCTTGCGTCAAGCCTTCTTCGGCCGCTGCCGGGAACGCTTGCAAAGCTATCGGGTTCTCGTTCGGAACCCTGATGCCTATAGTGTTTTGCACCGGAGAGGATAGCAACCCTCGCCATCATCTGCAAGTATTCGAACACGCCATTACGACTCTGACAGCCTTCGTATATGATAGTGTTTCGCTTAACATTATTTCGTGATTATCGAAGTCGGTGGAACATGAAAGAAGTTATTCTCTACGCTATCGTCGCAGTATCCGCGCTGTTCATCCTCGGTTACTCGATTCACATGCTGTTCGGCGGATTGGTCAGCCCGCAAACCGAACGTTGGCTGATCACCGGCGCGTGTCTGATCGGCGCGGGAGCGATCGCCTATATGACCTGGGATGTCGTGCAGCGCAGAAAAATCGCAGCCCGGCACCCGCCCTCTTCCTGATCACTTGAATACGCTCAGCGCGCCGAGCAGTTCACGGTAACGCTCGGTATCGGTGAACTGTCCACGGTGGAAAACATACTGACGCCGCTTGCCGGACAGATCCATGCCGCTCAGGCCAAAGGATTTTCCCGCGTAATCAGAATAGAAACGAACTTCCTTGACGAGGCTCACCCGATCCCCGCTGCGCAGTTCGACGGTGATCTGATCGCGATCGTGGCTGAGCGCGACGGGCGCGGACGGCAGCAGCATGAGTCGACCGGAAAGGATCCGGTTCACGCCCGCGAAAGTGAAGAAAAAACCCATGAAGAACAGAACGTAGGCCCAGACCTGATTGGGGCCGAACCAGAGCTTCAGGCCGGTGGCAAAAAGAAAGATCACGGTGGGGACGTAGAGCAGCAGGTCCCACAGCATGCCCTTTCTGTCCTGGTCGAGACTATAACGCTGCGGCTGGCCCACGTTTAACCAATCCGACGCTGTTCCTGTGCGAGAATCCGCATCAGAACGGCATCCATCTCATCGTAGAGAATACGACCGGCACGCCGAAACTGTACAACCTGATTGGAATCGATCACGTAGGTCCACGGATCGCCCATGACGCGAAAAGCAGTGAAGGCTTCGGGATTGCGGTATTGATCCATATGCAGAAAAAGCACATCGGCGTCATATTTGGAGATGATCCCCTTGAGCATCTGCAGCTGCTTGTCGCACACCGTGCAGTGCCCCGGCGTGGCGAATTCGAGCACGATCGGCTTGCCCGTGGCCAGCGCTTCATCCAGGGAATACTGGTACATGCGCTCATCGGGATAGCGATAGGTGGTGATGCGGCTGAAATCACCATCGACGTCGGCCAGCGTCTTGGTCTGCAGGGAAGGCGCAACGGAACCTACATTGACGGCCCCCTGTATCTCGCAGCCCGCCAGCAGCGGCAACAGTACGAGCAGCGTTGCCAGAAACGGAACACGCGCAATCATTTGCCACCCCTCCAGAAAGCATCGCCGGTCCAGCCTATGCAGGTGCGGAATATATTATAGCCCCAGATCATATTGGCCAGCAGGACAAGGGTTCCGAAAATGCCCAGCGCCGCCAGCAGCGGCCGGATGAGCTGCTCTACCTCTTCGGGCGAAAGAATGAGGCTCTGCGTTCCACCGAGCACGCCAGCGGCGGTGAACATCATCACCATGCCAATCAGGCCTATATTGTGGATCCAGAAATGCACCTTCACAAGGCGCATGCTGTAGATCTCACGGTGAACCAGACGCGGAATGAAGTAATACACCGAGGCAAAAATCGCCATCTCCACCCAGCCGAGCAGATTGACATGCGTGTGGGCGCGCACGATCAGCTCACCGCCCATGCGCCCATTGATGAACTGGCGGATATCGGGAATGCCGCCCATCAGCGCCCCCCAGGAGAAGCCGATGATGCTGTAAATGATGCAGGCGTAGACGAACAGCAGTATGTACCGCGTGTACTCTTTGTCCGTGACCCATGGTTCAGCGTTGCTGCTCATTGCTACTCCCGTTCGTCTGCTCAGATCATTTTGCCCGCCATACCGAGCTTAGCAGGTCTCACCCGCTTACTCGGTGCGTTCCTCGCGCACATCGCTGTATTTTTCCTTCCAGCTGTCCGGCGCAAACATCTTCAACATGTTGTCGATGAAAGCCGAAGGCCCTTCGGGCGGAGCCGGCGCCGAAGGCGATCCAGCATCCGATCTCAGCTCCGACAGGAAGGTTGCTATCAGCATCAAATCCTCGCCCGGCAGCGCGGAAACATAGGCCGCTTCTTTCGGCGGGTAACCATGATCGAAAGTAGTGGCGCTGTAGGTCGCCTCCGGATCGCGCAGAAAGTCATATAACCATTGCTGATTGCGGCGGGAACCAACGCCATCCAGCGAGAGGCCCATATTGGTACCGTTGCGCATGGCTCGGTGACAAGCGGTACAACGCTGCGCGCGGAACAGTTCCGACCCGCGATGCCCGGCTTGCGATAATGTGAAATGAGTCGTGACCTCGAACACCGGATTGCTCGATCGCATGCGATAGGTTTCCAGCGCCGCGTAGGCGATCACCGCAAACACGACGAAGGCGACCGCGATGGTGAACAGGATTCTCTCACCCTGTTTCAGAGGCTGCTTCGACTGCTTTCGACCTGCCATGGACGATACTCTCCAGAACATGATGCGCTATCATGATGCACACAATAGCACCAATAAAAAAGGGCGGAAGACCCGCCCTTGATCACGTGCTTTCTTATTCTTATGTGCTTGCGGTCGTTATACCCGCCGACCTCGCGGCCGGCGGGTATAGTGGCGTGGCAGGATGGAATTTTACTCCATCTTTATCGTTACATTCCGATGCGGCAAACGGGGATTGCCCAGACTGTACGGCTCCGCCTTGGTCAGGTAGGCGGCGACGTTGTAGATATCATCATCCGTCATGTTGCGAGCAACCTTCTGCATCTGCTCGCGCGGGTCGTTGGCACGCTCGCCGCTGCGCCAGTGCTTGAGCTGATTCACCAGATAGACATAGCGCTGCTGGCTGAGCATCGGGTAGATCGGCTCGACGCCACGACCATTGTAATCGTGGCAGGAGCGGCAGGCCGGGATGTCACGCTCGGGAATACCGTAGTTCACCAGCCGCAGACCGAGGTGACTCTCACCGACGCGAACACCCATTTCGGCCAGCGCCTTGAGGTCAGACGTACCCGCAGCGGAACTCTGGCGATCGCGGCCCAGCGTGCTCAGATAAGCGGCGACATCGAGGCGATCCTGCTCCGTCAGCTCTTTGGCGAAAATGTTCATCACCACGCCGGCGCCCTGCCCCTGGCGTCTGTCAGCGTAGAAATCCTCCAACTGCTTGCGCAGGAACTCCGCGATCTGACCGGCAAGACGCGGGCTCTCCATGGCGTCATTACCCATGCCGTCTTCACCGTGGCAGGAGAAACAAGGCGCAGCGTTGCCCTTGCCCTGCTTGAAGATGGCTTCACCATTGGCCAGATTGGCGGTTGCCGCGCCTACGGTCTGAGACATCATGGCGGCAAACATCGCGCCGGTGAGGATCGAAGCCAGGGTCGTTAAGCGTCGCATTGGATCCCTCTCAAATAGCTATTATTTTGTACGACCACCGCCAGTCGGATGGCGCATGATACGTAGGTGATTTAAAGCCGTCAATTGTTTTACCGCACTTCGGGTGGCAGCCCTGCCCGCGCGTATCTATAAGGCCCCGACATGATCATCACCATGATCGCGGCTTTTCGATACTAGCGGCAGAAAATTGCGCTCAGGAATTCTTCTTGAGCAGGTAGGCTGCAAAACCCAAGGCCAGCGGGAACCAGATTGCATACAAAACAAGCACTTGTCCGGTCGACAACATCGCTATCCCCCCCTTCCTGTTCTCCAAAATGGCACATGGCTCCCCGGTTATGCCGCGTTTGGCTCCGGGTTTTATTCTCAGCGGTCTGTATATCATGGGCAATTTATCATTGCAAGTGCACCCCATCAATGCATCGGACAGCACAGGATCAGGTGGCCGATGTCGGCCGCTCGGGTTAGAATCCAGCGCTTTTCAGGGATGCGCTCAGGCAATGAACATGGCCAATCGTACGATGGGGCTTCTAACCAGACTGAGAACTCGCTACTGGGGCATACCGGTATTGCTGCTGTGGGGAGCGGCGCTAGTCGGCCTCGGTTTGATCCGCCTCGACCCCTACGGCATCGATGAAACCGGCGCCCGCGCCCTGCTCCTCATCTGGTCGATCGGAGAACGCATCGCCAGCACCGCTTTCGTTTTCGGGCTGCCCGATTTTCGTGCACTGCTGCAGATACCACTCGGCGCCTACTGGCCCGGCAGCATGGTGGCCGCCAAAGTCTACATCCTGCTGGTCACCGCTGGCGCGGCAACGCTGCTCTACCACTGGAGCCAGCGCGAATACGGCCACGAAACCGCACTGATCGCCACCGGACTGCTGCTGATTGCGCCGGTCACCGTCATCCAGGCCGACATTCTGGGCGCCGGCCCCTATCTGCTGCTCGCCTTCGGTGTCGGTCTCTGGCTCGATGACAAATACCGCCGCGTGCAGCGCCCGCTGGGCGGCTGGTATTTCCTGCAACTGCTGTGGGTCGTGGCCACCGTCAGCATCCACCCCGCGGCTCTCGCCTATCCTCTCGCACTGCTGTGGGAATGGAAGCACCGCCCGGTGGACGCGCGGCAACAGCGCCATATGTACATCGGCGTCAGTCTGGCGGTGATTCTCACGTTGGTACTGCGCGTGGGCTGGCCCGGACTCGATTGGTTCGCCAATCCGCTGACGGCGCTCTCCCAGTCCGTGCTGGGCCGGGATCCGGCCGGAGAGATCGTACCGTGGGCCGCCGCACTGCTGCTGGCCGCGATCCTGATCTACCTGCTGATTGCGCAGCGACGCGCTTTTGCTCAGAACTTCATGCAGCGGATGCTGCTGACGGGGCTGGTGCTGGGCAGCCTGTGCGCGGATGGCACCTGGGCCATGCTGGCGCTGGCCATCGCACTCTATCTCGGCATACCACGGCTGATCGCGCTCAACCGCGCTTTCCAAGGCAGTGGATTCATCGGTCAGCGCGGCCTGGTGCTGATCACCGTGTTCATCGCCTGCACGCTGTTCATGCAGGTGCTCAAAGGCCATCGTTACGCGCTGGCACAGAATCAGCTGCCCGCCGTCGATCAGTTGATCCTGGCATTCAGCGCTGAAATCGAAAACGCCGACCCGGAACAGACCATCCTGACCATGAGCCAGTGGCCGGGCAAGGTCATGCTGGCCACCAGGAGAGCGGCGCTGCCCCTGCCGCCCGCCTTCGCCGACAGCGAAACCCTGCTGCGCAACATCCGCGGCGTCAGCTATCTCGTCTTCGATCCCAATGATCCGCACAACGAGGCGCTGACCGCGCGGGTTTCAGAGCTGACGGGCTTCACCGAAACACTGCTTCTCGAAGAAGGAGGAGTCGCGGTGCGCTTTCGCCACTTGCCCGGCCTGGAAGAACAAGGAGAACAATAAAACTCCGCCATCTATCCCGCTATCTATCTCACCGCCTGCAAGGTAAACGCAGGGCACCTATGGGGGAGCGTCGTCCTGTGCAACGATGCCTTCCTTTTTCGGCTTGTCCCCTTCACCCTCTCCCAGCCTCAGGCCGCGCTGATAAACGACGATGGAGCCGATGCGCAGCGTCGTGAGCACGAGCAACAGCGCGCTCATGGCATAGAGCTCCGACGGCGTTATCTTGTGCTCGAAAAGCTGGATCATCACTTCCCGCAACACGAAGACGATGGCCGCATCGACGATGAAGGTCATGCTGCGCAAGTGGTTGGCATTGAAGTACTCGACCAGAGAGCGCGACAGTTCGATGAGGATGAACAGCGTCAGTACATCCGAGATGACGCGCAGAAAATCCTTCGCCAGCTCGCGCTGCGCCAGCAGATCACCCACCGTCATGAACATGCGCGCGACGCCGATGATGATGCTGAGCGTCAGAAACACGATCAGCAGACTGAAGACGATGTTCAACGTCCAGTTGAATATTGCCCTGAAATGCCCCACGTTGATATCGAACCTGCCCAGCTTCATCCCCCGCCTCCTCTTTTCCCCTCGCCGTATCCTATATCAATCGCATCGTGGACATAAGCGCGCCGCGCGCAGAGCGGTATCAGCGCTGACACGCTGCGCAGAAAAAAGAAGAGCGCTGGGATTGGCGAATGCTGCGTATCGCCGCCCCGCATCCGCCGCAGGGCAAACCATCGCGCCCATACACCATCAGGCGCTGGGCAAAATAGCCGGGCTGGCCGTCGCCGCCGCTGAAATCGCGCAGCGTGGTGCCGCCCTGGCGAATCGCAGCCGCCAGCACGCGGCGAATGCCGGTGGCGAGCAGATCGTAGCGCGCCGCGGAAATCCGTCCCGCCGCGCGGACCGGATGAATGCCGGCGTAATAAAGCGCTTCGCTGGCATAGATGTTTCCCACACCGACGACGACATGACCGTCCATGATGAAGGACTTCACCGCCGTGCGGCGCCCACGCGACAGGGTGTACAGATGGGCGCCGCTGAACGTTTCTTCCAGCGGCTCGGGACCGAGCCGGCGCAGCAGCGTGTGCCGTAATGGATCTTCCGCCGTCCACAGCACGAGGCCGAAACGGCGCGGATCACGCAGGCGCAGCGTGAGACCGCCGTCGAATACGATATCCACGTGATCATGGGCGCCGGGAGCGGGCCCGTCCGGCGGCAGCACGCGCAGGCTGCCGGACATGCCGAGATGCATGAGCAGCGTTCCGGCCGCGGTGCGCAGCAGCAGATACTTTCCCCGGCGCTCCACCCGCTCGACGTATTCGCCGACCAGCTGCCGCTCCAGGGCGGGGGGCACCGGCTGGCGCAATCGCCGTTCGCGCACACGCACGGCCGTCACGCGGAGGCCACAGATATGCGGCGCTATTCCCCGTCGCGTAGTCTCGACTTCCGGCAGTTCAGGCACGTCAGTCCTGCGGGTTCGCGGGAGACACGAGCACAGCGGCCGGATCCGGCAACAGCCTCTCCGTCTGCTCGTCGGTGACATGATAGAGCAGCCCCAGGTCGGGCCGCGCGAGATAAGTGGCGAATTCCCGCTCCACCAGCAGGAATTCGATCTCCGCATCGACTGGATCCGCAAGCCGCAGGCGCACGGTCTCCGCATGCTCGCCGCTCACCGCATCATAAGATTCCACTTCCAGCGCCTGCGCATGCAGCCAGGTGTCGGCCAGATCGTTGACGGCATCCGGCGCCAGCTCGCCGGCGATCGGCGACGTCCAGCGTCCATCCGCATCGCGCACGAGCGCCAAACCGGGCAGGGTCATCGCCTGCAGGCGGCTGGCCGGTGGCAACAGATGATTGGAAACGAACGCCGGGTATTCGGACTGCAGGAGATAATAATAAACGTCATCGATCAGATGAATCTTTTCGCCCACGAGAACATAACGCCGCTGACCCAGCGCCGCCGTGCCGCCGAAAGCGATCTCTTCCCCGTCGGCCCGCAGTACGGCCAGCGGCAGATCCAGGCGATACTTGGCGAGCCCCCC
>CAYLYS010000029.1:26698-30615 GCA_964388175.1 uncultured Chromatiales bacterium
CCCCATCATCACTCCGGTCGCCGGCGTCGAAACTGGCACGACTTGCCGCCTCGACCACGCGCAGCAGGGATGCAATGCGGAATTCATTGGCCTGCGCTCTGATCGGATCGATCATCATCCACGATGACCCCTCCTTGACCAGCGTCACCTCGCCGCCGCGCGGCAAGCGGAGAAACAGCGAAGCAACTT
This sequence comes from uncultured Chromatiales bacterium, assembly GCA_964388175.1. Classification (GTDB taxonomy): domain Bacteria; phylum Pseudomonadota; class Gammaproteobacteria; order SZUA-140; family SZUA-140; genus JAITWN01. The sequence goes on from CAYLYS010000029.1 coordinate 26,888, forward strand.
GATCCGCGCGCAGAGCGGTCAGCGGCAACGACTCGTCATCCTGCGTCTCTCCCGGCGCGCGCCAGATGAATGCAGCCAGTATCAGCGCCAGCAGCAATAGCCCGAGATTGAGCAGCGCCCGGCGCCCCATGTTCAGCGACGCCCGCGTCTGAACCAGATGAGGACGCCGCTGGCGATCAGCAGCGCGGGCAAAACCAGCAGGAAACCGAAACCGATCGCACCCATGGCGAAGCGCGACAATTGCAGGGACAGATCGGGAGCCGTGCGCGCCGGAATATCGATCAAACGGTCATCACCGCTCAGCCAGTTCACGATATTGAGACCGAGCTGCAGATTACCGCCGAGACCGAGGAAGCCATTGGCGAGGAAATCACTGTCGGCGATCACCACGATACGCTGAGTCGCGGTTTCTCCATGCTCCGCCGCCGAACCAAGCGGCGCCACTTCACGCGTCAGCGCCGCGCCGAGCACCAGCGGTCCGGGCGCATCCTCATCCTCATCGTAGACAACCGTACCGCTGATCTCGCCCCGCTCCAGCCACGTGTTGGACAAGGTCCGCAGCAGACCGGTGACGCGCCACTCGCCGCCATCGGCGATGGAGACCGCGCCGGCGATGGGAAACAGCGTATTGAGGTCGAAATTGCGCGTGATCTCGTGATCCGGATAATCCGCGACCAGCGCCACCCGGGGATCGTCGGTCCCGAACAGCATCATGCCGACCTGCGAGATATTAGGATCGACGACCACACCCGCTTCCAGCCGCAAGCCGAAACGCCGCGCCAGCGGCTCGAACCCGGCGGGATGTCCGGGATCGATGAGCCAGAGCAGATTGCCGCCGGCTTCAACATAGGTCTCGATGCGCAGCAACTCATCCGGCAGCAGCGCCACCTGCGGCGAAGCAATGACGAGCACGGTGTTGTCTACGGCAAGCGCCGCGTCCTGCAGCAGATTCGCCTGCTCCGCGCGCACGCCGCGCGCCTGCAGATAGGAGACCCAGTTTGCATAATCGTGGCTGCCCGCGCCGTGGGGGTCACGCTCACCGTGCCCGCTGGTGAAAACCAGCCGACGCTCCGCGCCGCGCGCCACACGCTGCAGCGCATTGGTGATGCCGCTCTCGGTGACATCCTGCAGGCGCTCGGAACGGCCGGCGTATTCGATCACCATTTCCCCGTCCATGGTGATGTCGAGCTCGCGGACACGCTGCGGCTCCTGGTCCGGATTGACGAAGTCGAGCCGCACATCCGGCTTGTGACGCTGATAGCGTCCGACCAGTTCGACGATGCGCTTGCGCAGCAGGGGGATGTCGCGGGCATAGGCCGTCACAGTGATCTCCCCGGGCATCTCCGCCAGCAGGATGACGCTGGCGGCAGTCAGTGTATTGCGCGCATTGACCGTCCAGTCGGCCTCATAGACATAGCGCGTGCTCAGCCAGCCCAACATGCCGACGATGCCGAGCAGCAGAACGACGAACAGGAGATCGTGCAGCCTCAGCAGATGTTTCGTGCGGCGGGTGACTTTCATGGCGGTCAGCTGTGCAAGCGGTAGGCATCCAGGCGGCGGATGCTCAACACCACGAAGGTGATGATGACGAGCAGGTAGTAGATCACATCGACGCTGCTGAACATGCCTTTCAGCAGCGGCTCATAGTGGCGCACCATGGAGAGCCAGGCCAGCACGCCGCTGCTGCCGTCCCCGCTCCAGTCGATGATCCACAGCAGCAGCAGTGTACCGAAAGTGGCGATGGCGGCAACGGCCGGCTGCGCCGTCAAGGAAGACATGAACAGTCCGACGGCGGCGAATGCGGCCAGCAGCAGGAACAGACCCAGCAGCGCGGCCAGCACCACGCCCATGTCGAGCGCGCCCCCGCTCAGCAGCGACATCGGCAGCAGCGCGATCAGTCCGACCAGGATGGCGAGGAAGCCGAGAACGCCGAGATACTTGCCCAGCACGATCTCGGTCATGGACACCGGCGCGGACAGCAGCAGGCTCATGGTCTGATTTTTCATTTCGTCGCTGAACAGGCGCATGGTCAGCAACGGCACGATCAGCAGCACGATGAAAGCGGCATTGCCGAGCACGGGCGCCACCACGATCTCGGTCAGTCCGGGCGCACCCGGCATGCCGGGCAGACGCGGCTGCAGCTGCAGAAACAGATCGACCTGCGTCATGAACAGGTAGGACAGAATGAACAGCACCACCGCCAGCAGCGTCCAGGCGAGCGGTGACAGGAACAGGCTGCGCAGCTCGCGCGCGGCAATGGTTACCATGATCATGCCGTCGCCTCCGCGGATACCGGCGCGACGTCCTCTTCGCTGCGCGTGATGGCGACGAATATCTCTTCCAGTGACTGCCGCTCCTCGCCGATCTCGTACAGACGCCAGCCCTCGGTCACCGCTCTGGCCACCAGTTGTTCGGCGAAATCATGCGCCTCGGGCTGGTGCTGCACGCGCACGCGACCGCCGCCCAGATCCTCGACGCGGCCCGCTCCCGGCACGGATGCCAGCGCATCGACCGGCGGCGGATTCCTGAAACCGACCACCAGCCAGGACATCAGCATGCGGCGCTGCAGGTTTTCGATGCTGTCGTTGAACACCAGGCGGCCGCGATGGATGATCTGCACGCGGTCGCATACCGCCTGCACCTCGGGCAGTATGTGCGTCGACAGCAGGACGCTGTGATCGCCGCCGAGTTCGCGGATGAGACCGCGTATTTCCCGGATCTGGATCGGATCCAGCCCCACTGTGGGCTCATCGAGGATGACCACGGCCGGCGCGTGCGCGATCGCCTGGGCGATGCCGACGCGCTGCTGATAACCCTTGGACAGATTGCCGATCAGGCGCCTGCCGACCTGCCCGAGGCCGCAGCGCTCCTTGGCGCGATCGACGGCGGCGCTGCGCTGCGCGCGCGGGACGCGGTTCAGGCGCACGCAATAATGCAGGTATTCATCCACCGTGAGCTCGCGATACAGCGGCGGCTGCTCGGGGAGATAACCGATCTCCGCCTTGGCGCGGCGCGGCTCGTCGAGCAGGTCGATGCCGTTGATCAGCACGCGGCCGGCGCTCGGTGCGAGATTGCCGCTGATGATCTGCATGCTGGTGGATTTGCCGGCACCATTCGGACCGAGGAATCCCACCACTTCACCGCGTCCGACTTCAAAGCTGATATCGTCGACGGCGCAAAGCGGTCCGTAATAGCGCTGCAGATGTTCGACCTGAACCAGACTATCGGTATTCATGGGCGCCTATTCTATAACACAGGCCCGCTCGATCGGCTACGGACCTTGGCCGCGACAGCGGTAAACCGTGCCATGCGGGCATCCGATCAGTGCATGCTGTCGCCGGGCTCTGCCAAACGCGCGAGCGCTGCGTGCATGGCAGCGCGGCTGGGGCAGCGCATGATGCGCCTGACCCGCGGCGCAAGAACGGACAGATCGCTGTTCACGATCACGCGCTTGACTTCGGGCAGGGCGGCAGGCGCCGCGCTGAATTCGCGCAGCCCCATACCGAGCAGCAAGCGGGTGTAGCAAGATTCTCCCGCCATCTCTCCGCACATCGCCACCGGGATGCCGGCGCGCCGGCCGGCAACGATGGTCATGTGAATCAGCTTGAGCACCGCCGGATGAAGAGGGTCATAGAGATAATTGACCTCCTCGTCGAGCCGATCGACGGCGAGCGTGTACTGTATCAGGTCATTGGTGCCGATGGAGAGGAAATCGACCAGCCGGGCCA